>JAUTXA010000257.1 GCA_030838265.1 Actinomycetota bacterium
GGTACTGCGAATGAGGGTTCGATTCCTTCCCCCCGAGCAACCCGACCCCCCGCCCCCCGAGCAACTTGTCGTGCCAACTGGGACCGAAATCGTCCCGGAACAGGTCGATTTCCGCGCCGGTTTGCAAAGAAGGGGGGAGATAGAAGGGGGGAGATAGAAGAAGGGCGCGGGGTCGGGACGGGGCTAGGGGGTGGTGCGGTAGCGGTCGCGCAGGAGGCGCTTGTAGATCTTGCCGTTGTCCTGGCGAGGCAACTCGTCGACGAAGTCGACGAGGCGCGGGCACTTGAAGGCGGCCAGCTGCGAGCGGCAGTGAGCCCTGAGCTCGTCCTTCAGCGCTTCGGACGCCACGACGCCGTCCTTGAGCTCGACCACGGCCAGCACCCGCTCGCCCCACTCCTCGTCGGGCACGCCGATGGTGGCGGCGTCACCCACGGCCGGGTGATCGAGGAGGACGGCGTCGATCTCGGCCGGGTAGATGTTCACGCCGCCCGAGATGATGAGGTTGGCGCTGCGGTCGGTGAGGAAGAGGTAACCCTCGTCGTCGAGGTAGCCCACGTCGCCCAGGGTGAAGTAGCTCCCCCGGTAGGTGCTCGAGGTCTTGGCCTCGTCGTTGAAGTAGTTGAAGCGACCCTCGTCGGGGGCCTTGATGTAGACGAGGCCGATCTCGCCGGTGGGGAGCGGGTCGCCCTGGTCGTCACCGATGATCACCTGGCCGTCGGTCATGGGCTTTCCCACTGTGCCGGGGTGAGCCAGCCAGGTCTCGCTGTCGACGGCGCTGCCGACTCCCTCGGTGGCGGCGTAGTACTCCCAGACGACGGGCCCCAGCCACTCGATGAGGCGGGCCTTCACCGACACCGGGCACGGTGCGGCGCCGTGGAGGATGTGGCGCAGCGACGAGAGGTCGTGGCCGGTGCGGACGGGCTCGGGCAGCGAGAGGAGCCGATGGAACATGGTCGGCACCATGTGGGTGTGGGTGATGCTGTGCTCCTCGATGAGGGCCAGCGTCTCGGCCGCGTTCCACTGCTCCATGACGACGACGGTGGCCCCGAACGAGAGCGGTAGCGCCAGCGAGAAGGCGAGGGGCGCGGCGTGGTAGAGGGGCCCAGTGCACAGGTGGACGTCGCCGTCGCGGTAGCCCATGAGATTCACGATCGGCGAGGTCGGTGCGGGGGTCTGGCGATGCACTCCCTTGGGGCGCCCCGTCGTCCCCGACGTGTAGAGCATGGTCTGGCCCAGGACGGGGTCGTCGAGGGCATCGTCACCTTCGGCCGCCAGCGCCTCTTCGTAGTCTTCGAAGCCAGGGATGTCTCCGCCGATCGCCAGCCCGATCGTGCACCCGGCGGCCTGCTCGAAGGCCCCTTCGGCCACCTCGGCCAGGTCGATGTCGGCGATGATCGCCTTGGCCTGGCAGTCGTCGACGATGTAGGTGGCTTCGTCCCGCTTCAGGTGCCAGTTGATCGGCGTGAGCCGCACCCCGATGCGCTGGGTGGCGTAATAGACCTCGGCGAACTCGGCCCGGTTGGTGCAGAGCAGGGTGACGCCGTCGCCCGCTTCGAGGCCGCGAGCGCGCAGGGCGCGGGCCAGCCGGTTGGCCCGCCGGTCGAGCTCGGCAAAGGTCAGGTTGCCCTTGGGCGCGATCACGGCAGCGCGGTCGGGCCTCTGCTCAGCCCACCAGGTGAGGATGCGCCCCTCGGCCGCCAGCCGCTTGCGCCGTTCGGCCGCGGCCGCGGCCTCGGCGGCCGCGACATCGACGTCGGTGCTCATGGCTCCGCTCGTTCGAACTGGACCAGGTGGTGCCCGTCCGACAACGGCTCCCACGTCACCGCGACTGCCATCCCCACCGCCACCTCCTCCGGGTCTCCGCCCACCATGTTGCCCAACAGCCGCACCCCTTCGTCGAGCTCGACCAAGACCACGGCGTAGGGACCCAACGCGGCCAGGGCCGGGTTCTGCGGCTTGTAGTCGACGGTCACGGCGTAGACCCGACCCCGGCCACTGGCCTCCCGCCACTCGATGGCCGAGTCGAGACAGCGGGGGCACACCTCGCGCGGGTACCAGAGCGGCCTCTCACACGCCGTGCACCACGGGAGCAGCAGGCGCTTGTCTCGGGTCGCCTCCCAGAACGGCGCCGACGCCGTCCCGATGGGCGGCTCGAAGCGCTTCACGGTAGGGGTCGCGTCCTCGGTCACAGGGTGGCCTCCGTCCCCAGCACGAGCGTCGACATGCACGACAGCACCATCCCCGACCCGTGGGCCACCGCGATCTCGGCCCCCGGCACCTGGCGGTCGCCGCCCTCGCCCCGCAGCTGGCGCACGGCCTCGACGATGAGGAACATCCCGTACATGCCGGGGTGGGTGTAGCTGAGTCCGCCGCCGTTGGTGTTGGTCGGCAGCGATCCGCCGGGGCCGAGCTTGCCGTCCATCACGTAGGGGCCGCCCTCGCCCTTCGGGCAGAAGCCGAGGTCCTCGAGGTGGAGCAGGGCGGTGATGGTGAAGCTGTCGTAGGCCTCGAGCACGTCGACCTGGGCCGGGGTGACGCCGGCCATCGAGAAGGCGGCCTGGCCCGACTGCACCCCCGGCGTGGTCGCCAGGTCGGGCATCTGGGTGATCATCAGGTGGTCGTGGCAGGTGCCGGCGCCGAGGACGTAGACCGGCGGCTTGGCCAGCGAGCGGGCCCGCTCGGCGCTGGTCATGACGAACGCCCCGGCCCCGTCGGTCACCAGGCAGCAGTCGAGCAGGTGGAGGGGCGACGACTGCATGGGCGAGGCCAGGACGTCGTCGATGGTGAGCGGGTCGCGGTACCGGGCCGACGGGTTGCGGGCCGCCCACTCGCGGGTGCTGACGGCGATCTGGGCCAGGTGCTCGGACGTGGTGCCGTACATGGCCATGTGGCGGCTGGCGGCCAGGGCGTAGGGGCCCATCGGCATCCGCAGCCCGTAGGGCGCTTCCCACTCGGCTCGAGGGTCCTCGCCTTGGGGCTGGGGCCGCGGTCGGGCCGTGCCCCGCCCCCGGTCGCCGCGGGGCGTGGCGGCGTAGACGCTGACCACCACGTCGCACACGCCGGCGTTGATGGCCGCCGCGGCGTGCTCGGCGTGGACCTCGAAGCTCGACCCGCCGGTGTTGGTCGAGTCGGTGAAGTTGGGGTGGATGCCGAGGTACTCGGCCAGCTGCATCGACGAGTTGGTGTGGCAGACGCCGTCCACGTCGTCGAGCGTGAGGCCGGCGTCGTCGAGGGCAGCGCGGACCATCGCCGCTTCGAGGGCCCGGCCGTGGAGGTCGAGGACGCCGGTGGGCGAGGCGGCGTCGGCCACCCCGACGATGGCGGCCGCCCCGCGCATGGTGCGGTCAGAAGAGGTCATGGCCATCGCCGGGAATTTAGGCTGCCGGCATGACAGGGATCTGCAAGGACTGGGTTGTGGTCGTCAGCGGGGCCGGCCGGGGGATCGGGCGGTCGCACGCCCTCGAGTTCGCCCGCCAGGGCGCCAAGGTCGTCGTCAACGATCTGGGAGCCGAGGTCGACGGCACCGGTTCGTCGATCGGGCCGGCCGACGAGGTCGTCAACGAGATCCGCTCGATGGGGGGTGAGGCCGTCCTCAACGGGGACGACGTCTCCGACTGGGACGGGGCGGGACGGCTCATCCAGACCGCCCTCGACTCCTTCGGACGGCTCGATGTGCTGGTCAACAACGCCGGCATCCTGCGGGACCGGATGCTGGTCAACATGACCATCGACGAGTGGGATGCCGTCATCAAGGTCCACCTGCGCGGCACCTTCGCCCCGACCCGCCACGCCGTCGACCACTGGCGGGCGCAGTCGAAGGCGGGCCACGCCGTCGACGCCCGCGTCATCAACACCTCGTCGCCGTCGGGCATCTACGGCAACGTGGGCCAAACCAACTACGGCGCGGCCAAGGCGGGCATCGCCAGCTTCACGGTCATCGCGGCCAAGGAGCTGGGTCGCTACGGGGTCACCGTCAACGCCATCTCGCCGGCGGCCGGCACCCGCATGACCGACAACCTCAACCCCAACCGGCCCGAGACCAAGCGCGAGGACGGCTGGGACCCGCGCTCGCCCGACAACATCTCGCCGCTGGTGGTCTGGCTGGGAAGCCCGCTGTCGGGCGACATCACGGGCCGGGTCTTCAACGTGGTGGGCGGCCGGGTGAGCGTGGCCGAGGGGTGGGCCAAGGGACCCGAGGTCACCAAGGACGGGCAGTGGGACCCGGTCGAGCTGGGCGAGCTCATCCCCGACATGGTGGCCAAGGCCCAGCCCAACTCGGAGATGAACGGCGAGCCGCCACGAGGTGAAGCCTCGGTTTAGGCCCGGGCCTGGGCAGGAGTCGCCCGTCGGGCCGGTGAACTCAACAGGCATGCGATCTCTGGGGAAGCGCGCCGCCGTCCTGGTCTCACTGCTCAGCCTGGCTGTCGGGGCCCTGGCCTCGCCGTCGTCGCCGGCCAAGGCGGCCGCCGGCATCGAGGGCGTTCCCACCCTCAAGCACGTGTTCGTCATCGTCCTCGAGAACGAGGACTTCTCGTCGTCGTGGGACCCGGCCCACGCGCCGTACCTCAACAGCCTGAAGGCCCAGGGCGCGTTCGCCCAGAACTACTACGGCGTCTCGCACCTCAGCGCCGACAACTACATCGCCATGACCAGCGGCCAGTCGCCGAACTTCATGTTCCAGTCCGACTGCCTCAACTACGCCAGCTGCTACGGCGTCGAGAAGGCCCGGCTCGACAACGGCCGCAACATCGGCGACCAGCTCGAGGAGCAAGGCCTCACCTGGAAGGGCTACATGCAGTCGATGCAGACGCCGTGCCAGCACCCGGCGTTGACGAACCCGTACGACTCTGAAAACACGTCGTACGCCACCAAGCACGACCCGTTCGTGTACTACCCGAGCATCGTCGACGACCAGACCCAGTGCGACAGCCACGTGGTGCCCTTCTCGCAGTTCAGCTCTGACCTGTCGAGTGCGGCGAGTACCCCCAACTTCTCGTTCATCACCCCTGACATGTGCGAAGACGGCCACGACGCCCCCTGCAAGGACGGGAGCGGCCGAGCCGGCGGGCTGGCCCAGGCCGACGCCTTCCTCGCCCGCGAGGTACCCGCCATCCTCGGCTCCGCCGCCTATGCCGACGGCGGCGCGCTTCCCCAGAGATCGCATGCCTGTT
>JAUTXA010000014.1 GCA_030838265.1 Actinomycetota bacterium
GTCGGCGTCGGTCTGGCCATCGTCCTGCTCATCTACCGCAATCGCCGATCCATCGACCTCACCGAGGTCGACCTGATGAAGGGCTGACGGGAGACTCGTGTTCTTCCTCCGCAACGCCTGGCTGATCTTCCTGCTGCCGGTGCTGTCGTTCTTCGTCATCCTGCTCGTCGGCAAGCGCCTGCCCCGCAAGGGCTCCGAGGTCGGCGTCGCCGCCCTCGGCGCGTCGTGGATCCTTTCGCTCGGTGCCGCCATCCAGTGGATCGGCCGCCCCGTGATCGGTCACGGCGAAGAGGCGGCCCGCCATGCGTTCGACCGCAACCTCTTCACCTGGTTCCAGATGGGGAGCGTCAAGGTCGACTTCGGCATCCACATCGACGGCTTGGCCGTGGCCATGCTGGTCGTGGTCACCACCATCTCGACGCTGGTCCACATCTTCTCTCTGGCCTACATGGAGGACGACCGTCGCTACACCCACTACTACGCGGGTCTGAGCCTCTTCACCTCCGGCATGCTCATCCTGGTCACGGCGGGCACCACCCTCCAGATGCTCCTGGGCTGGGAGATCATGGGCCTCTGCTCCTTCATGCTCATCGGGCACTGGTGGGAGGAGAAGGAGAACTCCGACGCCGCCCTCAAGGCCTTCTTCACCACGAGGACGGGTGACGTCGGCCTGCTCGTGGGCATCTCGATCCTGTTCTTCGGGGCGGGCCAGACCTTCGACGCCACCAAGATCAACGAGGCCGCCCTCAAGGGCGAGATGAGCCACTGGGTGCTGCTCATGGCCGCCATCGCCCTGTTCTGCGCGGTGGTCGGCAAGAGCGCCCAGTTCCCGCTCCACACCTGGCTGCCCGACGCCATGGCCGGCCCCACACCCGTGTCGGCCCTGATCCACGCCGCCACCATGGTCGTGGCCGGCGTCTTCCTCGTGGCCCGGATGTACCCGGTCTTCTTCAAGGCGTTCTCGATCACGCACTCGCCGATCAACCCCATCGCCGTGATCGGGGGGATCACCATCATCATCGCCGCCGCCCTGGCGTTCGTGCAGAGCGACATCAAGAAGGTGCTCGCCTACTCGACCGTCAGCCAGCTGGGCTACATGATCATGGGCCTCGGCGTCGGAGCCTGGACGGGGTCGGTCTTCCACATCTTCACCCACGCCTTCTACAAGGCCTGCCTCTTCCTCGGGGCCGGATCCATCGCGCATTCCGGCTCGCACCACTCCTTCGACATGAAGAAGGACATGGGTGGCCTGAAGGACGACATGCCCGTCACCTTCGCCACCTTCGTGATCGCCTCTGTGGCCTTGGCTGGCATTCCCCCGCTGGCCGGCTTCTGGTCGAAGGACGAGATCCTGCTCGGGGCCGGCAAGAACGGCTACGGCTTCTTCATGGTCGTCGGACTCGTCGGGGCCTTCATGACCGCCTGCTACATGACCCGGTGCATCTACCTCACCTTCTTCGGTGAGCACCGGGGCAACGCCGCCCACCACCATCCCCACGAGTCGCCGGTCCTCATCACCGGCCCCCTGGTCTTCCTGAGCGTCCTGTCGGTGGGGGCGGGCCTGCTCAATGCCCCCGGCGTCGAGCTGTTCAAGAAGTGGACGATGAGCCCCCTCCTCATCGAGGCCCACATCCCCGAGCACGCGTTCTCGATTCCCACCGCCGCCATCTCGGTGGCGTTCGGCCTGGCCGGCATCCTGGTCGGGTACCTCTGGTACTGGCGCAACCTCGGCCCCCACGGCGTCACCGAGCGGGCCAAGCCGCTGCACGCCGGCTACACCTTTCTCGAGAACAAGTACTACCTCGACCGCCTCTACACCGATGGTGTGGTGGGCTCGATCAAGGGCCCCATCGCCCGAGCGGTGTACTGGACCAACCAGAACGTCATCGACGGTCTGGTGAACGGCGTCGCCTGGCTGTCCCAGCGCATCGCCGGGTTCGTCTACGGCGTCATCGATCAGAAGATCGTCGACGGCATGGTCAACGGCGCAGGCTGGAGCGCCGAGGAGGGCGGCAGCATCCTGCGCGTCCTGCAGACCGGCCGAGTTCAGCAATACGCAGCCATCCTCTTCGGCGCGGCCGTCCTCTTCGGAGCGTCACTCGTGCTGTTCACCAGGTAGGAGACCGATGAATTTCGACCACTGGGCGCTCAGCGCCGCGATCTTCCTCCCCCTCGTCGGGGCGGTCTTGGTCGCCCTCTGGCCCAAGAGCGACGAGACCTCGCAAAAGAGCATCGCCCTCATCACCACCGTCGCCACAGCCGCGGTGGGTGGCTACCTGCTCCTGCACTTCAACTACGACCACACCGACAAGCTCCAGTTCGCTGTCAACCGGTCGTGGATCGACGTCATCAACAGCCGCTACCACGTGGCCATCGACGGCATCTCCGTCCCGCTGCTCATGCTCTCGATGCTGATCACCGTGCTGTGCGTGATCTACAGCTGGGATCACTTCCCGGAGCCCCACAACCCGAAGGCGTTCCTCGTCCTCATGCTCATCCTCGAGACGGGCATGAACGGCACCTTCTGCGCCCAGGACCTGATCCTGTTCTTCGTCTTCTTCGAGCTCGTCCTGCTGCCCATGTACTTCATGATCGGCGTCTGGGGCGGGGCCAACCGGCAGTACGCGGCGATCAAGTTCTTCCTGTTCACGCTGTTCGGCTCGGCCCTGATGATCCTGAGCTTCCTGGCTCTGTACTTCAAGGCCGGCAACACCTTCGACATGGTCGAGCTGGCCAAGCAAAGCTCAACGCTGGCCCACGGCACCCAGCTGCTGATCTTCGGCGGCCTCTTCATGGGCTTCGCCATCAAGGTGCCCATGTTCCCGTTCCACACCTGGCTGCCCGACGCTCACACCGAGGCCCCAACGGTCGGCTCGGTGATCCTGGCCGCAGTCCTGCTGAAGCTGGGCACGTACGGCTTCATCCGCATCGCCATCCCGATCCTGCCCGAGGCGGCCAAGTCGTGGGCTCCGTGGATCGGCGGGCTGGCCGTGATCGGCATCATCTACGGCGCCTTCGGCTGCCTGGCCCAGACCGACCTCAAGCGCCTCATCGCCTTCTCGTCGGTGGCCCACATGGGCTTCGTCATGCTCGGCATCTCGACCCTCACCAGCTTCGGCATCAATGCGGCCGTCTTCGGCATGGTCGCCCACGGCCTTATCACCGGGATGCTCTTCTTCCTGGCCGGGTCGATCCACGAGCGCTTCCACACCCGCGAGCTGTCGCGCCTCGGTGGCCTCCTGGTCCAGGCGCCGCGCATGGGGTGGATCCTCGGCTTCTGCGCCATGGCCTCGCTCGGGCTGCCCGGCCTCGCCGGCTTCTGGGGCGAGTTCCCGGCCATCCTCTCTGCCTTCCGGCCCGCGCCGGGGCTGAACGAGGGTCTGTTCCGGGCCTACATGGTCATCGCGTCGGTCGGCACCGTCTTGGCCGCCGGCTACCTGCTGTGGATGTTCCAGCGCACGGCGTTCGGAGTGCCCAAGGACGAGTTCGCCGACGCCCACATCCACGACCTGCACACCCCCGAGTACGTGGCGTGGGTGCCGATGCTGCTGCTCATCATCGCTCTCGGCGTGGCGCCCGCGATCATCTTCCGGGTGAGCGACGGGGCCGTGCAGATGGTGGCCAACGCGGTGAAGGCCGTCGGGGCCTAGCCGGTGCTTGCCGCCCTCGCCCACCTCGGGCCGCTCCTGGCCCAGACGGCATCGTTCAAGGCGCCCCACCTCGACTACTACGCGCTCTTGCCCGAGATCGTCCTCACGGGCGTGATCGTCCTCATCCTCCTGCTCGACCTCGTCACCGACGAGCCCAACAAGATCATCGTCACCAACCTGGCCGGCGTCGGCGTTCTCGCCACCCTCGTGCCGATCGTGCTCCTGGCCACCTACCACCACCACCCCCGGTCGATGCTGGGTGGCGCCTACGTGGTCGACAACTTCGCCCTGCTGCTCAAGGGCCTCTTCCTGGCCACCGGCTACGTCGTCCTGCTCATGGGGGCCAACTACATCGAGGAGGGCGACTACTACGAGGGCGAGTTCTCGTTCCTGCTGCTCTCGTCGCTGCTGGGCATGGTGGTCATGGCGTCGGCCCGCGACCTGATCACCATCTTCGTGGCTCTCGAGCTGCTCTCGATCCCGGCCTACATGCTGGCCGGTTGGCGCAAGCGCGATCTCAAGAGCAACGAAGCATCGCTGAAGTACTACCTGCTCGGGGTTCTCTCGTCCGCCATCATGCTGTACGGCATGTCGCTGATCTTCGGGGCGACGGGCACCACGGTGCTGGCCGGCATCAGCGAGACGCTGAGCGCGTCGGCCAAGGTCACACCGCTGGCCACCATCGGCATCTTCTTCATCATCGTCGGCTTCGCCTTCAAGGTCTCGGCCGTGCCCTTCCACTCCTGGGCCCCCGACACCTACGAGGGGGCGCCCACGCCCGTCACCGCCTTCCTCTCCGTCGGGTCAAAGACGGCGGGCTTCGTGGCCCTCTTCCAGCTCATCTACGTCGGCTTCATCCACCAGAACCGGGTGTGGGGCCCGCTGTTCTGGGTGCTGGCCGCCCTCACCATGACGGTGGGCAACTTGGTCGCCCTGCGCCAGACCAACATCGTCCGCATGCTGGCCTACTCGTCGATCGCCCAGGCCGGCTACATCCTGGTGCCCTTCGCCGTGGTCGGCTCGAACGGCAAGGCCATCGCCGAGGCCCAGACGGCGAGCATGGTGTACCTGATGATCTACGCCGCCATGAACTTGGGCGCCTTCGCCATCGTCATCGCCGTGGCCCGGCGGACCCGATCGGGTGAGATCAGCTCGTACGCCGGCCTCTTCTCGTACGCCCCGGGACTCACCGTCTTGATGACGGTGTTCCTCTTCGCCCTGGCCGGCATCCCGCCCCTCGGGGGCTGGTTCGCCAAGTTCCTGATCTTCCAGTCGGCGTTGAGTGCGGGAACCCCGGCGGCCATCGTGCTGGCCGTCATCGCCGGCGTGAACTCGGTGATCGCTCTCTTCTATTACTCGGCCATCGCCAAGGAGATGTGGATGAACCCGGTGCCCGAGGGCGAGAGCATCGCTCCCATCCGGGTGCCGGCGTCTCTCGGCGCCGCTCTCGGCATCACCGCCGTCGTGGTGGTGGCCATCGGTGTGGTGCCCCAGGTCTTCGCCCGCCTGGGCGACCTGGCCCGGATCCACTGACTGCCGAGACCGACGTCGTCGCTCGCATCTCAGAGCGCATCCACCGCCAGGGACCCATCCCGTACGCCGACTTCGTCGACGCCGCCCTCTACGGGGCGGGTGGGTTCTACGCCGAGGGCGGGGGCGCAGGCCGCCATCGGGACTTCCTGACGTCACCCGAGGTGGGCCCGCTCTTCGGCGCCGTGCTGGCGCGCGCCCTCGACGCCTGGTGGGAGGAGCTGGGTCGCCCCGATCCGTTTGTCGTCGTCGAGGCGGGCGCCGGCCCCGGCGCTCTGGCTCGCGCCGTGCTGGCCGCCGCGCCCGACTGCGCATCCGCCCTTCGCTACGTCCTGGTCGAGCGCTCGCCCACGCTGCGGAAGTCGCTCGAAGCGACGATGCCCATGGTGACCGTCCTCCCCGAGCTCCCCGCCCAGCACTTCGCCGGTGTGGTGGTGGCCAACGAGCTGCTCGACAACCTCGCCTTCCTGGTCGTCGAACGACGGGGCGAGGGGTGGGACGAGATCCGCGTCGGCGAAGACGGCGGGCGGCTCGTCGAGATCGCGTTTCCGGCCGCTCCCGACCTGGCGGCCGAGGCCGCGACTCTGGCACCGAATGCGGCGAGGGGGGCGCGCATACCGGTCCAGCACCAGGCCGCGACGTGGGTCCGCCAGGCCCTGGGGCTCATCGACCGCGGCCGCCTCGTCGTCTTCGACTACGCCCGGCCCACGACGGTCTTGGCCTCCCTTCCCTGGCGAGAGTGGCTGCGCACCTACCGGGGTCACGAGCGCGCCGCTGACCCTCTCGCCGATCCCGGCCAGCGCGACATCACCTGTGACGTCGCCATCGACCAGCTGCCGGCGCCGTCGTCGGTGCGGACCCAAGCCGACTTCCTCGCCGCCTATGGGGTCGACGAGCTGGTGGCCGAGGGCAAGGCCATCTGGCAGGAGCGGGCCGCCATCGGTGACCTCGCCGCCGTCCGGGCCCGCAGCCGCATCTCCGAAGCCGAGGCCCTGACCGACCGGGCGGGCCTCGGTGGGTACTCGGTGGCCGAGTGGGTGGTGGGTTGAGGCCAAGTCCGGCCGCGCCGGGGCGACGGTAGGCTCCGGCCCCATGGCTGAGCCGACGATTGAGGACTACTACCTCGAGGAGCGCTCGTTCCCGCCGCCTCCCGAGTTCGCCGAGACCGCCCTGGTCAGGGACCGCTCGCTCTACGACCAGGCCGAGAAGGACTACCAGGCCTTCTGGGCCGACCAGGCTGCCGCCCTCACCTGGACGAAGCCGTGGGACACGGTGCTGGAGTGGGACCTCCCGTTCGCCAAGTGGTTCGTCGGCGGCCAGCTCAACGTGTCGTACAACTGCCTCGACCGCCACGTCGAAGCGGGCCGCGGTGACCGCGTCGCCTATCACTGGGAGGGCGAGCCCGGCGACAGCCGCACCCTCACTTACGCCGACCTTCTCGACCAGGTCCAGCGCTTCGCCAACGTCCTCAAGGGCTTGGGTGTCACCAAGGGCGACACGGTCGCCATCTACATGCCGATGGTCCCTGAGCTGCCCGTGGCCATGCTGGCCTGCGCCCGCATCGGGGCGGCCCACTCGGTTGTCTTCGGCGGCTTCAGCTCTGATGCTTTGCGGGGTCGCATCAACGACGCGTCGTGCAAGGTGCTGGTCACGGCCGATGGCGGATGGCGCCGGGGCGCGCCCGTCGGCCTGAAGGGCAACGCCGATGAGGCGATCGCCGGCGCTCCGACGATCGAGCACGTGGTGGTGGTCCGCCGCATCGAGAGCGAACCCCCGATGACCGAGGGTCGGGACCACTGGTGGCACGAGCTGATGCAGGGGGCCGACCCCGACTGCCCGGCCGAGCCCATGGACTCCGAGCAGCTCCTCTACCTGCTCTACACCTCGGGCACCACGGCCAAGCCCAAGGGCATCATGCACACCACGGGTGGCTACCTCACCCAGGTCGCCTTCACCCACAAGTACGTGTTCGACCTGCACGCCGAGACCGACATCTATTGGTGCGCGGCCGACATCGGGTGGGTGACGGGCCACAGCTACATCGTCTACGGACCCTTGGCCAATGGGGCGACCAGCGTCATGTACGAGGGCACGCCCGACTTCCCCGACAAGGACCGGTGGTGGTCGATCATCGAGCGCTACGGCGTGACCATCCTCTACTGCGCACCCACCGCCATCCGCACCTTCATGAAGTGGGGGACGCAATACCCCGAGGCCCACGATCTCGGCAGCCTGCGCGTCCTCGGATCGGTGGGCGAGCCCATCAACCCCGAGGCCTGGATCTGGTACCACGAGAACATCGGGGGTGGGCACTGCCCGGTCGTTGACACGTGGTGGCAGACCGAGACGGGGGCGATCATGATCTCGCCCCTTCCGGGCGTCACCGCGACCAAGCCCGGCTCGGCCACCTTCCCCCTGCCCGGAATCTCGGCCGAGGTCGTCGACGATGCCGGCACCAAGGTGACAAAGGGAGGCGGCTACCTCACCCTCACCCGGCCGTGGCCCTCGATGCTGCGAGGCATCTACGGCGACCCCGAGCGCTACAAGGAGACCTACTGGAGCAGGTTCCCTGACCGGTACTTCGCGGGCGACGGCGCCAAGGTCGACGACGAGGGCTACCTCTGGCTCTTGGGCCGAGTCGACGACGTCATGAACGTCTCCGGCCACCGGGTGTCGACCACCGAGGTCGAGTCGGCTCTCGTCGACCATGCCACGGTGGCCGAGGCCGCGGTGGTGGGAGCCAAGGATGAGACCACGGGCCAGGCCATCATCGCCTTCGTGACCCTGCGGACGGGCAACGAGCCCAGCGACGCCCACGGTCAGGTCCTGCGGGCCCACGTGGCCACGCGCATCGGCCCCATCGCCCGGCCCAAGACCATCATCTTCACCGACGACCTGCCCAAGACCCGCAGCGGCAAGATCATGCGCCGGCTGCTGCGCGACGTGGCCGAGGGTCGCGACCTGGGCGACACCACGACCCTGGCCGACGCCGGCGTGGTCGACGAGATCAAGCGGCGAGCAGCCACAGCCCCGACCGAAGAGTGAGCGCCGAAGTTCCCGAGCACTGGCGGTGGCGAAAGGGTCCCGTCCCTCCGGGCCCGGTCGTCGTCTTCGACCTCGATGGCGTCCTGAGTGACGCTGCCACCCGGCAGCACTTCATCGAAGGCGGCCGGCGCGACTGGAAGGCCTTCTTCGATGCGTGTGGCGACGACAGGCTGATCGAGGACGTCGCCGAGCTCCTCGGCCTGCTCGACCCGGCCTTGTCGATTGTGCTGTTGACGGGCCGCCCGGCGCGAGTCGAGCCCCAGACCTTGGCCTGGCTCGACCGCTACGAACTGCGCTGGGACCTGCTCATCATGCGGGACTACGGCGACTACGCCGCGGCCCGGGAGTTCAAGCAGGGCACGGTCACCGAGCTCCGCCGCTACGGCTTCGAGCTACGCCTGGCCTTCGAGGACGACCGTCGCAACCTCGAGATGTTCCGGGCCGCGGGCGTCCCGTGTGTCTACATCCACAGCGGCTACTACGACTGACCCGTCCCCCTTCTTCTCTCTTCTTCTCTTTGCTAACTGGCGCGGAAATCGACCCGTTCCGAGTCGATTTCGGTCCCAGTTCGCACAAGGTTGCTCAGCCGGAGGAGACCTGATCGCGCATAGGGCCGCCGACGCGGCAGCATTGAGGTCGTGAGCAAGAACACCATCAAGACCTTCGTCCTCCTCGCCGCCCTCGGCGGCGTCCTCATCGTGGTCGGCGGCCTCTTCTTCGGCTCCGGCGGGGCCCAGATCGGCCTGTTGATCGGCCTCGTCTTCTGCGGCGGCTCCTACTGGTTCTCCGACACCATCGCCATCAAGGCGGCGCGGGCCCAGCCCGTGACCGAGGAGCAGATGCCCGAGTACTACCGGATCGTGCGCGAGCTGACGACCCGAGCCGGCATGCCCATGCCCAAGCTGTACGTCAGCCCCGCCGACCAGCCCAATGCCTTCGCCACCGGCCGCAACCCCGAGCACGCCGCGGTGGCCGTGACCCAGGGCATCCTCAAGGTCCTCACCTGGGACGAGCTCAAGGGTGTCCTGGCCCACGAGATCAGTCACGTCGGCAACCGCGACATCCTCATCGGCTCGGTAGCCGCCGCCGTGGCCATGGGCATCACGTTCACCGCCCGCTTCGCCATGTTCTTCGGGGGCGGCGGCGATCGCGACCGCCCCTCGAACCCCTTCGCCCTCATCGCCATGATGATCCTGGCCCCGTTGGCCGCCTTCATGCTCCAGATGGCGCTGACCCGCAGCCGGGAGTACGAGGCCGACCGGTCCGGCGCCCGCCTCCTGCGCGACGGCGAGCCCCTCGCCCGAGCCCTCGAGAAGATCGAGGCCGGCGTGCGCCAGGTGCCGATGGACATCGCCCCCGCCCAGGCGTCGATGTTCATCGTCAACCCCCTGACCGGGCGGAAGGCCAACTTCGCCAGCCTCTTCATGACCCACCCGCCCACCGCCGACCGGGTCGCCCGCCTCCGGTCGCGGGAGTGGTTGGGGTAGGCGAGTAAGCGCCGCTCGACCGAACGGGCAGGAGACGGCGGGGCTGGGCTAGAAGGTTGCCCCCGTGCCCCGCTCTGCCCGCCTCTTCGTCGCCGCCCTGATGGCGGCCACGACCGCTCTGGGTATCGGCGCCCGGGCCGGGGCGGCGCCTGGCCTCCCGCTGCCGACGTCGACGACGACCACGGCCCCCCCGGGCTCGACCACCACCACCACATCGCCCCTGCCCGGGTCGACCACGACGACGGCGCCCGGGCCGGGCGGTTCGAGCACCACAACGACGACGGCGACGACGCAGCCCGGTCAAGGAGGAGGCGGTGACGCCCCGCCGTCGGGCGGCCAGACCATCCCGCCCGAGTACCTGCCCCTCATCCAGGGCGTGAAGCGCAGCCCGCCCAACAGCACCAAGGCCCTCCTGGCCGCCCTCCGCCCCCTGCGCGATCTCGGGGTCAGCCCGGCCCAGATCGTGGCCTCGGGCTTCGGCCACTTCCCAGTGGGTGGCGAGGCCAACTTCATCGATGACTGGTGGTACCCGCGCTTCACCCCGACGTTCCACCTCCACCAAGGCACCGACATATTCGCGGCCGAGGGGACGCCCGTCCGTTCACCGGCGGACGGTGTCCTCCGCCAGTCGAACGAGGGGGTCGGGGGCATGTCCGCCTACGTGACGACCAAGGACGGCACCTACTTCTACATGGCCCACCTCAGTGCGTTCGTCGACGGACAGACGACCGGTCAGAAGGTCCACGCCGGCGACGTGGTCGGCCTCGTTGGTGCCACCGGCGATGCCCAGGGCGGGCCGGCGCACTGCCACTTCGAGGTTCATCCCCTAGGTGGGCCGGCGACCGACCCGAAGGCGATCCTCGACGGCTGGCTGGCCGACGCCCTGGCCAACGCCCCCGCCGTGGTGGCGGCCTATGAGGCCAAGATCCCGCGAGCCCTGCTGACCACGGCCCTGACCCGGGGGATCCAGGGGTTCGGGAGCAGCAGCGTCTTCGCCGCCCCCACCGGCCCGTCGCGCGCCCAGCTCTTGTGGGTGGGCTCGGCCAACCCTTCGGGCGGAGCCCTACGCCTGGCCCAGGCCGCCGCCCTCGATGCGGCGCGGGGCATCGACTGGGAAGCCGAGGCCCAGCGCCAGCTCGCCCGCCGCCAGGGCCAGTCCGGACCAGCCCGAGGCTGAATGCCGGGGCGTCAGTCCCGGAAGTTGTTGAACTGCAGGGGGATGCCGAAGTCGCCGTCTTTGAGGGCGGCGATGGCTGACTGCAGGTCGTCCCGCTTCTTGCCGGAGACCCGCACCTGCTCCCCCTGGGTCTGCGACGAGATCCCCTTGAGGCCCAGGTCCTTCAAGAACTTGTTGATCTTGCGGGCCCGATCGCTGTCGATGCCGGCCTGCAGCTTGATCACCTGACGCACCGTGCCCTTGGCCGCCTCTTCGACCTTGCCCCGGTCGAGCACCTTCAACGAGACCTGGCGCTTCACCAGCTTCTCCTCGAGGACCACGTTGAGGGCCTTGAGGCGGTCCTCGGTCGAGGAGTGCAGGTGCAGCTCGTTGTCGGTGAGCTCGATGGAGGACTCGGTGTTCTTGAAGTCGAAGCGGGTGGTGACCTCGCGGCCGGCCTGATCGACGGCGTTCTTCACCTCTTGCATGTCGACCTCGGATACGACATCGAAGGAGGGCATGGGGCAACGCTATCCTCAACCCCTCAGCGGGTCGGTGCCCGAGTGGCCAAAGGGAGCAGACTGTAAATCTGCCGGCACAGCCTTCGGAGGTTCAAATCCTCCCCGGCCCACCACGATCAGGCCCCGCCGTCCGCGGCGGGGCCTCGATCGGCTTCAGAGCAAGCGCTGCATGAGAGCGACGTCGAGCCATCGGCCGAACTTCCGCCCCACCTCGCGCTCGATGCCCACCAGCTCGAAGCCGCACGATCGGTGCAGGGCAATCGACGCTTCGTGGCCGCCGACGATCCGGGCCATCACGGCGTGGAAGCCATGGCTCACCGCCATCTCGACCAGGTCAGCCAGCAGCCGGCCGCCGACGCCCCGGCCCTGCTCGTGCGGCTCGACGTAGACCGAGTCCTCGACCGTCGTCGAATAGGCGGGACGGGACCGGTAGGGCGACAGCGAGGCAAACCCGACGACCCGTCCCGCCCCGTCGACGGCGACCAGGGCCGGGTGGGCCCCGCTGTGGGCCCGGATCCACTCCTGCTGGGCCTCGACCGTGCGGGGGACCAGGTCGAAGGTGACGGTCGTGCCCGTGACCGCCGGGTTGTAGATGTCCCTGATGGCCTCGGCGTCGGCGAGGGTGGCCAGCCGGGTGCGGACAGGGGACGGATCGGGCACGGCGGCTATCATGGCCGGTCGCAGCCCGCCGGCTGCGGTTGGCAACGCCCTCTTAGCTCAGTCGGCAGAGCACAGCCATGGTAAGGCTGGTGTCGTGGGTTCGATTCCCACAGAGGGCTCGCATCATCATGGCGGCGTAGCTCAGTTGGTCAGAGCACACGGCTCATAATCGTGTTGTCGTCGGTTCGAGTCCGACCGCCGCTACTCCCCGAACACCACCCACAGAACGAGACAGGATCCACCATGGCCAAGCAGAAGTTCGAGCGCACCAAGCCCCACCTCAACATCGGCACGATGGGTCACATCGACCACGGCAAGACGACGCTCACTGCCGCCATCACCAAGACGCTCGCCGAGCGTGACACCTCGGGTGCCACCACCTTCACCGCCTTCGACCAGATCGACAAGGCGCCGGAGGAGAAGCAGCGGGGCATCACCATCAACATCGCCCACGTCGAGTACCAGACGCCCAACCGGCACTACGCCCACGTCGACATGCCCGGACACGCCGACTACATCAAGAACATGATCACCGGCGCCGCCCAGGTCGACGGCGCCATCCTGGTCGTGAGCGCGGCCGACGGGCCCATGCCCCAGACCCGCGAGCACGTCCTCCTGGCCCGCCAGGTGGGCGTGCCGTCGATCGTGGTCGCCCTCAACAAGGCCGACATGGTCGACGACGAGGAGCTGCTCGACCTGGTCGAGCTCGAGGTCCGCGAGCTGCTCAACGAGTACGAGTTCCCGGGCGACGACACCCCGGTGGTGCGGGTCAGCGCCCTCAAGGCCCTCGAGGGCGACGCCGCCGCCCAGGACCAGGTCGTGGCCCTCATGGACGCGGTCGACAGCTTCGTGCCCGAGCCGGCCCGGGTGGTCGACAAGCCCTTCCTGCTCTCGATCGAGGACGTCTTCACCATCCAGGGCCGGGGCACCGTGGTCACGGGCCGCATCGAGCAGGGCATCATCCACGTGGGCGACGAGATCGAGATCGTGGGCCTGCGCGACACCCAGAAGACGGTGTGCACCGGCGTCGAGATGTTCCACAAGACCCTCGATGAGGGCCAGGCCGGCGACAACGCCGGCATCCTCCTGCGGGGCACCAAGAAGGAGGACGTCGAGCGGGGCCAGGTCCTGGCCAAGCCCGGCTCCATCACCCCCCACACCACCTTCGAGGCCCAGGTCTACGTGCTCAAGAAGGACGAGGGCGGGCGCCACAGCCCCTTCTTCAACAACTACCGGCCCCAGTTCTACTTCCGCACCACCGACGTGACCGGGGCGGTCACCCTGCCCGAGGGCACCGAGATGGTCATGCCCGGCGACAACACCGTCATGACGGTCGAGCTGGGCAAGCCCATCGCCATGGACGAGCAGCTGCGCTTCGCCATCCGCGAGGGCGGCCGCACCGTGGGCGCCGGCCGCGTCACCAAGATCCTCAAGTAGCAGCGACGTTCAGAGA
>JAUTXA010000015.1 GCA_030838265.1 Actinomycetota bacterium
GCAGAAGGAGGGCAAGAAGCGGATGAAGAACATCGGCCGCGTCGAGGTCCCTCAGGAAGCGTTTATCTCGGCCTTGCGCCTCGACGAGTAGGCCCGGTTGGCGAAGAACGCCATCAGGTAGAGCAACAGGGCGGCCGCCAGCTGCATGGGCTTGCCTCGCATGGTGCTGACCCCGAGCAGGCCGGGCCTGGTCCCGTGCCCACGACTCGACAGCGTGGCCTTCTCGCCACGGTGCAACAGGGCCGAGAGCCCGTCGGTGGTCGGCGTGGACTCGAGGACCGGGCCGGCGGCCGACTCGGGCGATGCGGCACCGGCCGCGGCGTCACCACTCGCACTCGCACCCCGCGAGCCGCGGCGAGGAGTCGCAGTGGGACGGGCCGCCGCCGGGTTGCGAGCCGCGGACGGCTCGACGAAGTCCTCGGTCACCCAGTACTGGCCGTCACCGTCGACCACGACCGAGAACCCCGCGAACCGGTAGGCCGGGTTCATGAGGTTGTCGTGGTGGTGCGGGCTGTTCATCAAGGCCTGGTGGGCGTGGTCGACTGAGTTGTTGAGGGCCACATTCTCGGCCTCGGTGCGGGCGCCCAGACGGGCGTGGGTGGCGGGGGTGAAGAAGGCGTCGTTGTGGCTCAGCTCCTTGACGTGCGCCATGTGCGAGCTCCAGTCGATGGCGATCGAGCGGATGTCGTCGCGCATGGCCAGGGCAGGAGCGCCGGCCTTGGCCCGCTCGCCGTTCACCAGGTCGAGCAAGTGGCGGGAGCCGGCCCCGTCCTCATGGGCGGACGGCGGGGGAGCGGTGGTCGTGGTGGTCGACCCCGGCAGCGGTGGCGTCGTCGTGGGCGGCGTGGGGGCGGACGTGGTGGTGGTCGACGGGGCCGGGGTGCACCCGGGGACGTTCACCACGCAATCGGCGCGAGCGCCGCGAGCCCCCATCTTTGCCCCAACCACCAGCAGCAGGGCTGTAAGGCCTACAAGCGTCAGAATCCTCGCCTTCAGGGTCACCGTGACTTGTTCGGTCGGGACCCGGAAGGGCTTGAGTGAAAATGACTAGTTACCCCGGAGCGTCGGTCGAGCCGGCCATCTCCTCGAGCAGATCCTCGAGCAGGTGGACGTTGGTCTTCGACAGGAAGCGGTCGATCTCGGGAGGCTGGTCGTCGAGCTCGAAGGCGGTGAACAGCACGACCTTGCAGTGGGGCCGTAGCTGCTTCAGGGCTCGGGCCACCTCGACGCCATGCATCCCCGGCATCATGTAGTCGAGGACGGCGACGTCGGGCTCGATCTGCTCGGCGATGCGGAGGGCGGCTTCGCCGTTGGTGGCCTTCCCCACGACCTCCCACGTCTCGGCCGAGAGCATGGCCTGGAGGAGCAGGAGGATGTCGGGCTCGTCGTCGACCAACAGGATGCGGAGGCGGCGCTGGGACACGGTGGAAGTCTCGCACGCCGCGCCGGCGCCAGTATGTTCCGGCCGGTGCGGGCCCGCTTCCCCCTGACCCTCGCCGCCCTCGCCGTAGCCGGCGCGGTCGTCGTGATCGTCCTCTGCATCCCGCGCATCCGGGTCTCGCCCGACTCCGTGACGTACCTGGGAGTGGCCCACAACGTCACCCACGGCAAGGGCCTCACCGTCCCGTTCCGCAACTCCCTCGACCCCTTCAAGGCCACCGTCAACGACCACGTCGCCGTCACCCAGTGGCCACCCGGCTACCCACTCCTGCTGGCGCCATTGGTCGGGGCCGGGCTGTCCGGTCCGGCCGCCGCCGAGGTCGTCAACGTTGCGGCCATGATGGCCCTGGTCGTCTTCGTCGGGCTGACGGTGCGCCGGGCCACCGGCCATGAGGGATGGGCTCTGGCTGCGGCCGCCGTCATCATCGTCGCCGGCGAGGGCGTGACCGGACTGGGAGGCCGAGTCCTGTCCGACCTCCCCTTCGCGGCGGCCGCCGCCGCCTTCACCTACGTCTCGGTGGGCGTCCTGACCAGCGGCACCGATACCAGCGACACCGAGAGCGGCACCGACACCGACTCCGCTGCCCGCCGGCGCCGTCGCATCGACGGTGCGGCCTTGGTGCTCATCGCCCTGGTGGCCGGCTCGCTGCGCATCGCGGCCGTCTCGCTCGCCGTCCCCGCCCTGGTCATTGCCCTCCGCACCCGGCGCTGGGTCCTCGGCCTGGCCACGGCGGCGGCGGCTGTCGCCCTGCCGGCGCTCTTGCTCGTCACCATGCCGCGCCAGGCTCCGATCGGCCATCCCTTTGGCGTCACCGATACCTTCGGCACTCCCGGCTACTGGGCCCTTCCCTCCGTCGTGGGGTCGGCGGTCGCCGCCGCCCTGGGCATCGCCATCTGCGGGGCGGCGGCCATCGCCACCGTGTTGATCGCGGCGCGCGTCCGCCGGGCCCGACCGCTCGCCCTCGTCACCGCCAGCGTGGCCGCCGGCTATGCCGCCTTGCTCGTCTACACCCGCGTCCACGAGCACAGCGGCCTGCCGTGGGACAGGCGCATCATGGCCCCGTTCTTCGTCGTCGCTGTCATGGCCCTGGCGACGCTTGCCACCCGTTCTCGTCTCGCTCGGGTGGCG
>JAUTXA010000040.1 GCA_030838265.1 Actinomycetota bacterium
AGCCGGGTGAGGTCGACCGTGGTGACCGTACCCTTGCCCTCGCGGGCGGCAGCCGAGGCGGCGTCGGCCGCCCGGCGCAGGCCGTCTTCGGAGAGGTCGGCGGTGTGGGCGAAGCCGGTGGTCTCGCCGTTGACGACGCGGATGCCCGCACCTCGCTCGCGGCCCGACGTCAGCTCCTCGACCTTGCCGTCGTCGAAGCGGGCTCCGGAGCTGCGCCGGTCCTCGACGAACACCTCGGCGAACTCCCCACCGCGGCGCAACGCTGCGCCCAGGGTGCGGCGGATGACGGCTTCCTCGATCACGAGTCCCTCCCCATGGCCCCGCCGCTGCGTTGCGGCGGTGGCCGCCCCGAGACTACTTGCCTAGGGTGAACCAATGCCCATCGAGCCGGGGGTCACCGGGCGAGTCGAGCACACCGTTTCCGACGAGGACACCGCTCTGTCGATGGGGTCAGGTCAGGTGCCTGTGCTGGGGACGCCGCGGGTCGTGGCTTGGGCCGAGGAAGCCTGTTGCCTGGCGGTCCGCGACCGACTCGGCGAGGGGGAGACGACGGTCGGCATGCGGGTCCAGCTCGACCACCTGGCGCCGGTCGCGGTGGGCCACGCCGTGACCTCGGACGCGACCGTCGAGCGGGTCGATGGCCGTCGCATCACCTTCACCGTCTCGGTGACCGATGCGGCCGGCCTGGTGGCAGCCGGAAAGGTGACGCGAGCCATCGTCACCACCGAGTCCTTCCTCCAGAAGGCCCGCTGAGCCGGGCCGCCAGGGCGGCTACTGCAGGACGTGGTCGACGGCCATGTGGGCCCCCGACACCCGTCCCAGCAGGCTGACGGGCTGCGGCCCCCACGACACCGTGGTGCTCCCCCGTCGACCCGACTTGAGCGAGAAGCTTCCCTCGTTGACCCCGTCGAGCTCGAGCCAGGGGCCGAGGCAGTCCGGCGGCGAGGAGCCCTTCAGGCCCCGGCACAGCCGCAGCCCGTAGGGCCCGCTCATGACGTAGCCCCGCACCGAAACGGGCCCAGACGGGTTGAGGGTCACGGCCTGGAGGACGTCGATCTCGCCGGGACGGGCCTTGGCTGGGTGCGAGGTCGGCCGCACCGCGGCGCGGTAGGCGGCGAGGCCAGCAAGGGCGAGCAGGAACCCGACGGCCAGCCCGGCCACGGCCCGGAGGACGGGCCTCACGAGGCACCCTGGAGCTCGAGGCTCACGACCACGTGGCGGGCCGGGTCAAGGCGGGCCTGGACACGGCCCGTGGTGAACGACGGGTGCAGCTCAGGAGCCAGGCGGAGCACGGTGCCGTCCCGGAAGACGGCTCCCGTCCTGTCGATGCGCAGGAGGCGGCCCTGGTAGTAGACGGCGGGGGGCGTCGTGGGGAGGACGGCCGCGATGTTGGCCAGCCACACCACCGTCTTGCCGTTGAGGCCGATCTGCACGTACTGACCCTTGCGCTCGAGGACGGAGACGACGGTCAGGGTGTAGGTCGAGAAGGCCTGCAGGCCGGGGCTGATCGGATAGGTCCGGGTGCCGTCGAGTGTCAGGCGCTGCCGGGAGACGGCCGTCACGACCCCTTGGTCGTCAGGGATCCGCGGACTCCCGTCGAGGTTCACAACCGGCTTGGACGTCGACCGGCAGCCGACGGCCCCAGTCATGACGAGGGCGACGGCGGCCGCAACGACCAGCAGCCGCCTCATGTCAGGGAGACGACGTCGGCGTGGTGCCGGGCCCGCCGACCGATCCACCACCGGTGAAGCTCCCCGAGCCGCTGGCCGAGCCCGTCGTCTCGGTGGTGCCACCGGTGGAACCGCCCGCGCCGCTGGGCGTACCGGTCGGCGAGCTACCGCCGCTCGACGTCGACCCGCCCGAACCACCGGAGCTGCTCGAGCCGCCGGAGCTGCTCGAACCGCCACCCGAACCGCCACCGCCTGCCGCCCCGCCGGCGCCGCTGGCCCCGCCCGGCTTCTGGGCCGACACCAGGGCGGTGAGCTTGCCCAGCACCACGTTGTCCTGGGGGGCGCTGACCTTGATGTCGTTGGCCCCGAGATCCTGCAGGTCGAGCGTCATGCTGCGGATCAGGATCGGTGCTGCTCCCGCCGCCACCACAAACGTGTTCTCGGCGTTGAGCAGGACGAGGCCGAGCTTCTCGCGCGGGGTCTGCTTGACCAGGCGGTCGAAGCCCGCCCGCTGGGCGTCGGGAACCTTCTGGTCCTTGAGAAAGGTCTTGGTGTAGGTGACGAGGCGGTCGAGGCCCTTGCCGGTGAGCTCGATCCTCTCGATCACCTTCACGACCAAGCCCTTCCTGATGTAGATGGCCATCTTGCGGAAGTGCGAGGTCTTGGGAGTGGCCGCCTGGCCGGCGCCGCCCAGCGCCCCCGGCGGGGGAAGGGGCGGGCGAACCAGGTCGTAGCGATCGACCCCCGACCCGCTCGCCGGCTTCACGATGCCCTGGTCTTCATCTGACGCGTACGCCGGCTCGAGGTCGTCCTTCGACCACTTCTTCACGCTGAGGGCCTCGTTGATGGCGCCGGCCACGTACCCGAGCGCGGTGACCGAATCGAGCACCGGGTCCTTGCCCAGGGTCGCCTCGGTGCGGCCGACCTCGGTGATGGCGGGAGCGGCGGCGTCGTCAATCACCCAGCGCCGGCCCAGGAGGGCGTCTTTGACCGCGATGCCGGGGAGGTTGGTCGGCAGCGACACGCTGTCGGCCGCCTGCTTGTCGATGAGGTTGGCGATTCGAGTGGGGTCGACGAAGCGGACCCCGAGGGTGTCGTCCCTCACGACCTCGTCGTAGCCGATGCGGCCGTTGTAGGTCACCCGGGCCTTGAAGCGGAAGTCGTCCTCGACCAAGCCCTTCACCGCGATCTCCTGCTGGGGCCGGACGTCGGTGTAGGAGTACTTGGTGGCCAGCTGCTGGGTGCGGGCAATGGCGCTCAGGACGACATCGCGCTCGTGCAGGCGGTTGCCGCAGGCCGGCAGCCCGCCGACAATGACGGCGAGGATGAGGACGATGCCGAGCTTGCGGGTCACGGCTTTATCTCCAGGGCCCGGCGCAGCAACGTGCGCGGGGTCGGGTAGTCGTCACGGGCGGTGAGGATGAAGAAGTACCTGTCCTGGAACCACACGGACAGGGACTGCCGGCGACCGGTGGTGAGCCACACCGTCCGGGTGCCCATGCGATAGGCCTTGGGCTCGGTCGCCCCGATCTGCGACACCACCGAGCTCTTGAACCCTTGGGACTTGTAGTCGGCTTCCTTCGAGAAGCGGCCGATCTCGAGCGTGGCCTCGAGGAGCGGGCCCTTCCTCAGGCTGTAGAGGCCGATGGCATCGATGTACGGTCGCTTCTGGCCCTCGGTCTGCTTGACGCTCTCGCTCGACACGGTCAGGCCGAGGAGCTCGGCGGGGACGACCTTGGGCCCCAGCTTGGTGATCTTGGTGGGGGTGGCGGCCTTCGAGCTGCCCCCGCACGCCGGCAAGGCCAGGGCGGCCAGGCCGACGAGGATGCCGAGGGCGGTGCGAGTGACGCGCGAAGTGAAAGGAGAGGGCATCGTCGGGCCTAGTAGAAGTTGACCTGACCGACCGCGTACGGGCGGGTGCCGTCGTGGTAGTTGTGCAGGCCCTTCACGCCGGTCGAGGGCCGGTAGTCCCAGTTGGCGCCCGGCGCGATCATCGGTGAGGTGAACGCACCGTCGTCGGCCACGACCGAGCGAGCCTTGCTGTCAGTGTTCGTCCACCGGCAGATCCGCCCGATGGGGCACTGGGCCTGTTGCTTGTTGAACTGCCCGCCCGCCGCGGTGTCGCTCTGGATTCTGATGACGTACGCCGGCTGCTCGGCTTGGGTGGTGGCCGTGGGCCGGGCCGTCGTCGCCGTGGGTTTGGCCGTGGTGGCCGAGGGCTTGGCGGTCGTGGCCGTCGGAGCGATGGTGGTCGTGCTCGGGCCGATGGCACCAGGGCCGCCGCCGTCGCCGGACTTGAGGTTGGCACCCACGACCTTCTTCTTGCCGCAGCCGGAGACGACGAGGGCGAGGAGCACAACGAGGACGATGAGTGTGGTTCGGCGCTTCATGACTGCGGTGCTCTCCCTGATCGGTTGACGGTTGCTTCGGTGGTACCCAGGTAGGACTCGATGACTCGCTCGTCGTTGAGGACGGCCGTCGGGGTGCCCCGCACGATGACCTGGCCCCGCTCGAGGGCGATGAGCTCGTCGGAGACCGCCGAGATCAGCGGCATGTCGTGCTCGATGATGAGGATGCTGCAGCCCGTCTCGAATCGGATGCGGCGCATCAGCGGTGCCAGGCTCTCGGCCTCGGCCTGGGCGATGCCCGACGACGGCTCGTCGAGGAGCAGGACCCGGGGCTCAGTGGCCAGCACGCACGCCAGGTCGACAACCCGGCGCAAGCCGGTCGAGAGCTCCTTGACGAACTTGTCGCGGTACGAGCCCAGCTCGAGCAGCTCGATGAGGCGCTCGGCCCGTGTGCCGAGGCGGCGCTCGGCCCGCCGGGCCGACGGCAGCTTCAGAGCATGCGAGACCGGGTTCTTGACCTCGAGCTGCTGCTCGAGCGCCACGAGCAGGGTCTCGTACACGGTGAGGGACGGGAAGAGCCGGGCGTCCTGGAAGCGGCGGATGAGCTTGCGCTGAGCCCGTTGCTCGGGGGGTTCGTTGGTGATGTCGACACCCTCGTAGATCACGCTGCCCGAGTCGGGCATCTGGTAGCCCGAGATCATGTCGAAGATGGTCGTCTTGCCCGCGCCGTTGGGGCCGATGAGGCCGAGGACCTCGCCCTCGCGCAGGGCGAAGCTGGCTCCGTCGACCGCGGTGACGCCGCCGTAGCGCTTCACTAGGTCGTGGACCTCGAGCACGGGCCGGGCCTCGTTCATGGCCAGGGCCCGGCGCTCGCGCTCGCTGCGCTGGGCTCCGGCGGGGGCTCCATCGGTCAGGGCACCGGTGCCCTTGACGTAGACTGCGCGCAGGATGTCGGGTCGGGCCACCAGGTCTCGGGTCTTTACGAAGAAGCGAACCACGCCCATCTCCATGAATATTGCCTTGTCGGCGATGGT
>JAUTXA010000051.1 GCA_030838265.1 Actinomycetota bacterium
GCGCCCGAAGACTCCCTAGCGGCGGCGGCTGCGCCGGGCCAAGGCCACGATCGTGGCCGACAACCCGCCGAGCGCCACCACGCTGGCTCCGAGCGCCAGCTCTTGGCGCCGGCTGGGGCTCAGGCTCTGCCAGCGGGACGGGGGCACGGCGGCCACGAGGGCTTCCTCGGCCGACCACGACGGGCTCCACCCCGCGGCCCGCAGCCGGTCGTTGGCGACGACCCACGGGTGCAGGACATAGGGCATCAGCGCTTCGGGGGCACCGGTGACAGCGCGGGCCAACCGGCCGGGCAGCGGAAGACGCCAGCCTCGGCCGATGAGAGCGCGCGCCGTCTCGTCATCCACCCACCCGTCGGGCGCCACGTTGAAAGTGCCGACCCGCGGCGGGGCGATGACCGTCACCACCGCGGAGGCAACGTCGTCGATGTGGAGGAACTGCACGGGCCGGCTCGAGCCCTTGGGCCGCACCCGGGTCAGGCCGCCGAGGACCGAGGTGAGCCAGGACTGGTCGCCGCCAACGACGACGGTCGGGCGCAGCACGGTGGCGATGGTCGAGGGGTGGTCGTCGGCCCACTCCGCGACCAGACGCTCGGCCTCGGCCCGGGCCACGGGCTGGAAGGCCCCGGGGTTGGGGCGCAGCGGCGCGTCCTCGGTGATGGGGACGCGGTTGTCGGCCCATGCCCCGTAGACGGTGGCACTCGAGAGGAACACGACGTGACTGATGCCGCCCGCGGCTTCGAGGAGGGCCCGGGTGTCGTCGAGGCTGGCCCGAGCCGCGACCTCGTCGGTCGACGGCCGGCCCTCGCCCCAACCGGCGTGCACAAGCACGTCGGCCTCGGCCAGCTGCCGCTTCAGGTCAGCGCCACCACCCGCGTCATCGAGGGCGATGACCCGCGAGGCGGCGCCCGAGCGCCGGAGGGCGTCGGCGATGCACCGTCCCATCGTCGTGCCCGTCCCCGAGACGGCAACTGTGGTCATCGGACCTACCATGCCCTCGTGAGCACGCCTGGTCCACTCGGCAGCGGCGACGACCCGTTCAAGGGGATCCCCATCTTCGGGGACATCGCTCGCATGTTCGGTGGTTCCGGGCCCATCAACTGGGACATCGCCCGTCAGGTCTCGATCTCGATCGCATCGGGCGGCGCCGTCGAGCCCAACGTCGACCCCCTCGAGCGCATCAAGCTCGAAGAGCTGGCTCGGGTGGCCGAGCTCCACGTGGGCGAAGCCACCGGGCTGACCACCGACGTCAACGGTCGGGCCGTCGCGGTGCGGGCCGTCTCGCGGGCCGAGTGGGCCCACGCCACCCTCGATGCCTACCGCCCGTTGCTCGAGCGACTGGCCGAGACGGTCGGTGCGGCCGGTGGCGCGGCGGGAGCCGATGGCGAGCCGCTCGGCGTCGACCTCGACGAGCTGGGCGACGACCACCCCGAGCTCTCCGATCAGCTGCTCGGCAACCTCAGCCAGGTGCTGGGCCCGGTGATGATGGGCCTCACGGCCGGCTCGATGATCGGCCACCTGGCCCAGCGGGCCTTCGGTCAGTACGACCTACCCATCCCGCGCCCGCCGTCCCACGAGCTGCTGCTGGTGCCGTCGACCATCGTCGCCTTTGCCGACGACTGGAGCCAGCCCACCGAGGACGTCCGGCTGTGGGTCTGCATCAGCGAAGTGGCCCACCACGCCGTGCTCTCGATCCCCCATGTGCGGGAACGACTCGACCAGCTCCTCAACGACTACGTCGGCAGCTTCCAGCCCGATCCCTCGGCGCTCGGCGCCCGCCTCGAGGGTCTCGACCCGACCGACCCATCGTCGTTCCAAACGGCGCTGGGCGACCCCGAGGTCCTACTCGGTGCCATGAAGACGCCGGCCCAAGATCAGCTCCTCCGCCAGCTCGAGGCCCTCACCGCTGCCATCGAGGGGCACGTCGACCATGTCTGCGACGAGGTGGGTCGCAAGTTGATCTCGTCCTACTCATCGCTCACCGAAGCCCTGAGGCGACGTCGGGTCGAGCAGGGAGAAGGCGACCGCTTCGTCGAGCGCCTCTTCGGGCTCGAGCTGGGTCAGGCTCAGTACGACCGGGGCGACCGCTTCATCAGCGGCATCGTCGAGCGCGTGGGCGAGGACGGACTCCGCCGCCTCTGGTCGTCGGCTGACGTGCTGCCGACCCCGGCTGAGATCGACGCGCCCGGGCTATGGCTGGCCCGCATCGACCTCGGCTGAGGGCGGCCTTCGCCGGCTGACGATGTAGGTCAGCGCCGACAGGGCCGCGGCCAGGGCGATGGTGAACAGCCCGACGCGGTGGGGGAAGACGATCACCACCGGCAGCAGGGCGCCGCCGACCCACGCCAGCTGGAACAGGGCCTCGAACCGAGCGAACGATGCCCCTTGGATGGCGGCGGGCGCGTCGCGCTGGACCAGAGAGTCGAAGGCCAGCTTGGCCGTCGCCGCCCCCACCCCAAGGGCGAAGGCGAAAGCCGAGTCGGCGGGTCGGCCCGCCCAACGGGCGGCCAACACCGCGGCCAGCGCCACCAGTGACAGCGACCCGGCCAGCATTCGCTCCTCGCGCACCGCCTGGCGCACCCGGGGTGCGACCGCGGTGGCCACCATGGTCCCGGCCATGCTGGCCGCGAGCACGACGCCGAACCACCACGACGGGGCGTGGCTCCGGCGAAAGGCGAAGGCGACGAGAAAGGTGAAGAACCCCGCCGTGGCTCGCAGGATCCCCATCGAAGTGGCGGCCGCGATGATTCCGGGGTCGCGCATCTCTTGGCGGGCTTGACCCTTCTGCTCGACCACGTCGGGGCGCATCTGCACCACGCGCAGACTGACGATCGATCCGGTGAAGAACACGACGGCCCCCAAGCGCAGGGCCCACGCCGGGCCCAGCACCTTGAGGGCGAGGACCGCGGGGGCGGCGGCGAGGAAGCTGGCGATCACGGCCAGCAGGGCCAGCTTCGAGTTGGCCTCGACCAGCTCAGCCTCGGTGGCCACCACGGTCGGCACCAGCGAGCACTTGGTGACGGCGTGGGTCTTCGACAGCACGAGGGCGAAGAAGGCGGCGGGGAACAGCAACAGGTCGTGGACGACGGCAGCCATCACGAGCGCGGCGACGGCCCGTCCCGCCGACGAGACGCTGAGCATCAAGCGCCGCCCGCCCTCGACCCGGTCGATGGCCGGACCCAGGAAGGGCGCCACCACCGCAAAGGGAGCGATGGTGAGGATCAGCGACAGCGTCACCCGTCCCCGCGCCGCGTTGGGAGAGATGCTGAAGAAGAGAGACCCGGCCAGGGCGATGGTGACGAACGAGTCCCCCGCCGACGACAGGGCGTGGACGATCGCCAGCCGCGAGAAGGGCGACGACGTGAGCGCGGCGTTGACGGCCGGCCGGGGGGGCCGGCTCACGCCGATTCGAGGGCGGCGACGATGAAGGACCGGACCCGGTCAGAGAGTGCGTCGGCCACTCCGTCGAGCAGATGCCCCTCGCCCGGCAGGATCACCAGCTCTTTCGGCTCACTGGCCCGTTGGTAGACGTTGCGGCTGCAGAGGTCGGGGAGGACGGCGTCCTGGTCACCGTGGACCAGCAGCAGCGGGGTGCCCGCCAGCTTGTCGACTGACTCGGTGCCGGGAACCTGGGTCGACAACGCCACCACGCCGGCGGTGGCGGGCCCGAGAAGGGCGCCGGCCCCGATGGCCACCGCTCCCCCGAACGAGTGGCCCACGATCACCACCCGCTCGACCCCCCGCCGGGCCAGCAGATGATGGACGAGCAGAACGTCCATGAGGCAGTCATCCATGTGGCCCGGCTTGCGGTAGTGGATGCGGACACCGCCGGTCTCGCTGGCCACCCGGTGATAGAGGCCGCCGGCGGGACCGGACAGGCCGCCGAGGGCGCCGCCCACGAACAGAGCAGTCGATTCCTCGCCCCCGTCGAGCCCGTGACGAAGGCAGGTGATGATGCCGTCGGCGGTGATGACCTCCATCGACGCGGCGGCCGGGCCGAGGCGGGACTCCTGCACGGCCAACGGTCGCAACGGGACCATGCCGGCCCGCGCGCCCTCGCGCATCATCTGGGCGAAGGCGTCCACCGTTCGAGCGTACTTCGCGCCCCCCTCAAGGGCGGCGGCCCAAATGTCGATGGACAGGCATGGCTGACCTGTCGAAGGTGCTGGGAGATGTGTACGCGACCGCTGATGGTCCCGAGGCGAGACGCTTCGTCTCGGCGGCACGCGAGCAGGCGCCCGAGTGGGCCGACGAGTCACGCCTCGATGCCGCCTTCGCAGACTGGACGCCAGGACCACCGAGCGACGCCCCGGCCGCCGAGAGGGCCCTCTTCGCTTCGCCTGCCCCCAAGGCCGAGACCGAGCTGCACGGCGGTCCGGGGCCCCTCGCCCTCGACGACGACCTGGCCGCTGCCCTCTCCGAGGCCCTGGCCGAGGCACCGCCCCTCGTCGACAACGAGCTGTTCGACCAGGACATCGACGCTGCCCCCTCGGTCGACTTCGAGGTCGAGGCCGTGGTGCGGCAGGTGATCGACCCCGAGCCGGCCGGCGAGCCGGTGGCCGAGGTGGCCGAGCCGACGCTCACTCCAGCCGAGAGCCACGCCCTGCTCGTCAGCGCCGCACCCGAGGTGGCCGACGACCACACCGCCACGACCGACGACTCAGTCCCCTCGACGGCCAGGCTGTCGTGGAACCGCAGCGACGACGACCTGTTGCCCCGTGGCGCCAGGCGCCGCGGCCTGTCGTTCAGCCTTCGCCGCCGATAGCGCTACCCGGCGCGAGCCACGTCGACCGCGCTGGCCGGTGCGGCCCGGACGCGCAGCACGAAGGTCGAGCCTCGACCCTCCTCAGAGCTCAGCTCGACGTCGCCACCATGAGAGCGGGCGATCTGGCGGGCCACTGACAGCCCGAGGCCAGCGCCGCCGCGAGCTCTGCCCTTCACCCGGAAGAACCGCTCGAAGATGCGCTGCTGATCGCGTCCCGGCACGCCGATGCCCTCGTCGGCCACCACGAACTCGACCCACGGACCCTCGGTGCGGCAACGGACCGAGACGGTCGTCCCCCGGCCCGAGTAGGCGACGGCGTTGTCGACCAGCTTGGTGAGGGCCTGGGTCAGCTGGGAGCGATCGCCGACGACGCGCAGGCGGCGAGGGGCGGGCGCGATGTCGAGCTCGATCCCGCCCTCGTCGGCGGCCGGTTGGGTACGCTCGACCGCCTCGGCCACCACCAGGTGAGCGGGGATGGCCTGGCGCACGGGCTCGCCCGCGGCGTCGAGCTGAGCGAGGGCCACGACGTCGTCGACCAACGTCCGGAGGCGCCGGGCCTGATCGGCCAGCCGGGGGGCGAGCGACGGCGCCAAGCTGGGGTCGTCGCGGAGCAACTCGAGCAGCGGGACGAGGTCGCGCACCGGACCGGCCAGCAGATCGCCCGCGTTGGAGATCACGTCGCGGCTGGCGTCGCCCAGTCGCCGGGAGCGAGTGAGGTCGGTGACCACGGCGAAGGCCCCGAAGATCCGGGCGCCCTCGAGCGGCGCGGCGGCCACGTGCACCAAGCGCGGGGGTGGGCCCGCCACCTCGACCTCGTGCTCGCTGGTCTCGCCGTCGACAGCCCGGTTGAGCAGGTCGAGGATCGATCGCTCGAGATGAGCATCGCTCGAGCCGGTGAGCGAGCGATGGACGATCTCGCCCCGCTCGTCGCAGATCACCAGGCCCTCGGGCAGATGGCGAACCGCCGCAGCCAGGCGGTCGGCGGCAATTCCGGCGTCGCTGGCCCGCAGGAGGGTGTCATCGATCGACGACGCCAGCCGCTCGAGGGCGGCCTCGACACCGCCGCGGTGACGGCCGCTGCCCTGGGCCTTGGGCTCGAGGCGGGCCGCCACCTCGAGCAGGCGGCGGCTCAAACGGCGGCGGGCGATCCAGCGCCAGGCCACGAGCAGCAGAAGCAGGGCGGC
>JAUTXA010000055.1 GCA_030838265.1 Actinomycetota bacterium
TCCGAGCTGTCTTGGAAGCACGTCGACCACCCCAGCTCGGTGGTCACCGTGGGCGACGAGATCGACGTGCAGGTGCTCGACGTCGACCTCGACAAGGAGCGCATCTCGCTGTCCCTCAAGGCCACCCAGCAGGACCCGTGGCAGGAGTTCGCCAACGCCCACCGGGTGGGCGAGCTGGTCTACGGCCGGGTCACCAAGCTGGTGCCCTTCGGCGCCTTCGTGCAGGTGGGCGAGGGGATCGAGGGACTGGTCCATATCTCGGAGATGGCCATCCACCACGTCGACCTCCCGGAGCAGGTCGTCACCCCCGGCGAGGAGCTGTGGGTGAAGATCATCGACATCGACCTCCAGCGCCGGCGCATCAGCCTCTCGATCAAGCAGGCGGCCGAGGGCGGCGAGGTGGCCGAGGAGTATCGCGAGCATTTCGGCGAGCACGCCTACGACGATCAGGGCAACTACGTGGGCGGCATCGAGTACTCCGAGTTCACCCCGGAGACCGAGGCCCAGGCAGCCTGGGCCGACCTGGCCGCCGGTGCCGCAGCCGCGGGCGGCTCGAGCGAGGCACCTGCGGAGGCGCCTGCTGAAGCACCCGCTGAGGCGCCCGTCGCCGAGGTTGCGCCGGAGCCCGCAGCCGACGTGGCCAGCGAGCCGGAGGCTCCCGTCGAGGGCTGATCGATCATCGATCGTTGGGGAGGGCCGGGCTTCGAGCCCGGCCCTCATCGCGTCAGCGGATCAGGGCGGACCCGTAGCCGGGCGGAGGCAATCCGGAGGCGGGATCGGGCTGGAGCAGGAACGTGGCGCTGCCCTGCAGCCGCACGTCCTGAACCCAGAACTGGACCTTGGTGGCGTCGATCAGACCGTTGCCCTGGATGTTGAGCAGCGAGAGCGGGGCGAACACGACCCCCGCAGAGGTGATGGATGGGTTGCCGCCCAGGTTCACCGTGCTGGTCGACTCCGTCCAGTACATGAGCCGGTTGGTGGGAAAGGTTGGGTCGGTGGGAGCTGTCCAGCGGAGGGTCGGGCCTCCCTGCATGGTCAGGTCGCCCTGAGCCTGGAAGATGGTTGTCCGGGGGGCGTCGAGCACCGCACCCGACGACTGGAAGCTGAGGTCTCTGTTGCTCCCGCTGCCGTTGCCCCTGATGACCACGAGCTTGTCCGTCGCGCACGACGAGGCGAGAGCGCAGTTGAAGACCAGCTGTTGCACGGCGACGCCCCCGTCGAAGACGACCGTGCCGCCACCTAGGAACGTGGCGGCTCGATCGAATTGCGGGCAATTGATGTACCAGTTGCCGGGCGTGAACGATGCCGGTGGATTCGAGCAGTTGAACGGGGCGGTGGCCCCGCTGAGAACGCTGTAGCTACCCGCTGGCGCGGTGCCAGTAGCCCCCAGCAGTGGCGCGATTGTCGTGTTGTACACGTCGAAGGTGGCGACCTTCGGGTTCGAGCAGCGGGGTATGGGCAGGCTGGCGCTCGAGCATCGGTAGATCGGATCGAACAGGGAGCGGCCGATCGGTGTCAGGGTTGTGACCCGCTGCCCGTAGTACCCGCTACTGGGTCCATTGTTGGCGCCGGGGCGATAGACGTTGGCGGTGGCGAGGTTCTGGAGAAGGCCGCCCCCGGGCGAACCCGATGGGCCGTCGGCTCGGATCAGGCCGGCACTGGTGTTCTGCACGTTCATTACGTAGTTGCCCGAGCACGTGTTGTTGTCGGTGTCGGTGCGGATGATGCCGGGCCCGATCGAGCCGATCGGGGGCTTGGCGATGATCTCACCGGTGTTGGCATTGACCACGTTGCAGCCGTGAGGGTCGAGGGCGACCAACGCGGGGATGTCGGTCGGAGGTCCTTGTGTTGTGACGACTCGGGCGACGCTATGGATGTCGGTCGTCAGCCGATTCGTCCCGGCGATGCCGCCGAAGAAGGTCTTGTTGTCCGCCACGACCTGCAGGCCCACTCTCGAACAGGCGTCGCCGTCGTGGGCGATGTCGACGGGCTGCGCTACATCGCCCCCTCCCGACTCGGCTTTCATGAGTGGGCTCGAGTCGATCACGGGGTTGGTGAAGGTGATGGTGTACGCGCCGACCGAAGCGGTGGCGGTCCGAGGCGTTCCCGCCACGCACCCAAGTGCCCCGAAGCCTGTCGTGCACGGCGACGTTGGGTCGAAGGTGACATCGAGATTGTGGGCCAGCGCGGTAAAGGCGGCAACGCATGCCGCGTTCGGGCTCTGTGAGGGCCCAAGCTCGACTGCGGCGGCGGAGACAGCGGCGTCCGCCGCGGCGCGGTCGAGGCGACGGCTCTGTCGCCCGGCGCCCAGATCGATGATGATCGCCACCATGATCATGATGGCGGTGAGGGCGAGGGCAAACAGGATGAGCGTGACGCCGCGCTCGTGGTTCGGGTCCCGGGATCTGAACCAGGACATCAGCCTGCCGCCTCGTAGACAGTGACTGAACGAGACGACAGCGAGAGGTTCTGGGTGAACAAGAGCGCTTCGAGCTTGCGATCTCGAGTCACAACGACCTGCACCCGGGCTTGGGTGCTCCCGAAGCCGTCAGCGCCGTAGCTCTTCTTGGTGAAGCAATCCGTCGCGGAGTAGACGGGGCCGCCCGCACCTGTGAGCTCGAGCGTCCGGGTGCTGTGCCCCCTATCGTCGGAGGTCAGCACGCCGCCCGGGTTGACGTAGCTGACGCAGACGTACCGACTTGCCACGGTCGACGTGAGCTCTCCGTTCGATGAGTTGACTGCCACGGTGGCCACGCAGTTCAACCAGTCGTCGACCTTGTTGCCCGCGGACCCGCCGCAATCAGGGCTGACCGCGAGGGTGGCGCCGTAGCGGGAGGCCTCCCGGGTAGCGCTGGTGAGCGACAACTTCGTGTTGTACGCCAGTCCCCCGGTGAACATCCCGAGAAGGAGCATCACGAACAGCGGCAGGATCAACGCGAACTCGACGAGCGACGCTCCGTCCTCGTTCTGTGGTTGCCATGAGCAGTGATCGGTCACGCGAGACACCCTTGCGATGGAGTGCCCGCCATCGATCTAGCCAATTTAGTGTGGATGCCGATCTGGGCTTTGGCAACTGCGCAAAAAGGACCGAGTCGGGCGCAAGCCCTCAGGTTCTGATCCTGACTCGTCGATGCAAGCGTCGGCAGGCCGACGCAAAGGCTTGCCTCGGTGCCGGAAAGGTGTTCAAACTCAGGGTTAGATAGGTGGGTTGACAGTGCGGGCAAACGAAGCACGAGAAGTGGGTACGTCGCGTGGGCGCGGGCGCCGTGACCGTGAGCAGGGCGCGGCCCTGGTTGAGTTCGCCCTCATCGTGCCCCTGCTGTTCCTGATGCTCTTCGGCATCATCGAGTTCGGGTTCGCGTTCAACGACTATCAGTCGGTTCGCCAAGGCGTCCGCGATGGCGCCCGCAACGCGGCGGTGAGCACCTACGGCACCACGACCGCGTGCTCGATCACCGGCGCGTCGGGTGCCAGCGTGTCGACACAGCAGATCATCTGCTCGACCAAGGCGGCGATCGGCTTGGGGAACACCAAGACCCGCGTCGACGTGAAGCTGCCGTCCGGGACGACGAAGAAGGGTGACCCCATCATCGTGTGCGCCCAGTACCAGCTTCAGTCTTTCACCGGTCTGTTCGCTCCATTCCTGAACAATGTCCGATTGCGTTCGAGAGTTGAGACACGCATCGAGAAGGACCTGGCCCCGGTGCCAAATGCGGCGGCTGAGACGCCTCCGGGAAGTGGGGATTGGGCATGGTGCTGATCCGCAGGCCGGAGCGGGGCGAGCGTGGCACCGCCGTCATCCTGGTGGCCATGCTGTTGGTCGTCATCATGATCATGGCGGCCTTCGTGATCGATCTGGGCAACGCCCGCCAGGTGCGGCGCCAGAACCAGGCCTCGAGTGACGCCTCGGCCCTGGCCGGCGCCCAAGAGCTACCGGGTGTCGTGAACATCGTGGCAACGAAGCTGGAGCGCTACGCGGCCACGGCCATGTTCGACGGAACGCCTCCGGCCGCCCCCGCTGCGCTCTGTGCGGGCACGACCTGCACGTACACCTACACCGACGGCTCTGTGCTCACCGTGACGACGCCCTACGACGCCGGCGCCGGCCTGAAGACCAGCCTGGTGTTCGTCAAGACCTGTCGGCCAACCACGCGGTTCTTCGCCCAGTTCGCGGGCCAGAACAGTCCGACCGTCTGCCGCTCAGCCGTGGCCCGGAACATCCTGGGCAAGGCGCTGGGCAAGATCGGGGTCATCGCTCTTGAGCAGAGTCCCGGTTGCCTCGACTATCACTTCCACGGCAGTGCCGGGGCTGTTCTGACGTCCACCGGCTCCGTCATCGCCGACTGTGGTTCGGCGCCGCCGAACTCGATGGGCAACAACAACTCCCTCGAGGCGCCGACCTTCTTTACCGTCGGCCCTTGCCAGACCCGAAGTGCGTGCGTCGGCAATGCCGCCAGCACCGTCATCGACCAGCTTCCGAGCCCGGTGCCAGACCCCTTGGCCGATCTCCCCGACCTGACCACCGGCTTTGGCGGGGTGATCCAGACGACGGTGGCCAGCGTCTCGAACCTCAACTGTCTCGACGGGATCTACTACGTGACGGGGACGGGCACCGTTCCGCCCATCCCGACGTGTGTCGGTAAGACGGCGATGCTCTACCTGGTGAGCGCCGGTTGGGGGGACAACGTGAAGACCGACATCGTCATGCTCCCGCCCGCCACGGGCCCGTACAAGGGCGTGAGCGTCTTCATCGCCCGCGGGAACACGTCGGTTGCCTGGTTGTCCGGCAACTCCAAGGCATCCGTCACCATGGGCACGCTGTACGGCCGCGACGCCGACGTTGACTGGCAGGGGAACATCGACTGGATCGTCAACGGTCAAGTCGTCGCCAACACCTACCTGCTGGGCGGCGGTGGCGGGTCGAAGAACCTGGGCTTCGTCGTCAACGTCCCGGCCGATGCCCCCGACAAGTTCCTCGATCCCGACATCGGCCTCGAGAAGTAGCCAGCCGCAGGTCGGCTACTTCACCAGCCGGACGGGATCACCCTTCAGGCTGGCGGCCCACGAGGTCGTGTCCTGGACGCCGCCGCCGCTGTAGCTGTACTTGATCTGGACCCAGCACTTCGTGGCGGTCGTCGAATCGCAGGAGTAGTTGTTCGGGATGGGCAGATCGATGCCGACCCACTTCCCGTTGTAGACGAGGCCAGTCGCACCGGTGATCGTGCAGTTCGGCATCGGTCCCAGCGGTGGGCCTCTGGTTCCGGTGCAGTTACTGAAGGCGTTGCCCGTGTCGGACAGGATCAGCGACAGGTCGCCGGGAGGGCCGTCGGCGATGTCGAAGAAGTCGAGGTGAAGGGTGCGGCCTGCGCTGCCTGGCAGCACGCGAGCCAGGTAGAAGGTGGCGTTGGCTGACGGCGAGTTGGCGAACTGAGTCATGTAGCCGTCAGCGGCGATCGAGATCCCGGCGCTCTTGGCCGCATCGAAGACACCCGTCACAGAGTTGGTCCACCCGGCGCGAAGCGAGAACCGGTTGTGGCCCGGAGGCGTGAGGGTCTTGTCGCCCGGACCGGTGATGATGCCGCCCGGAGCGATGTTGCTGCGGACCTGGATCAGGTAGTCACCCGCAGCGGGGTTGGTCAACGTGCAGACGTTGACCCATTGCCGGAACACCTTCGTGGCGTAGCTGTTGGTCGTGAGCAGAGGCTGGAGGTTGGCGGAGATGCCCTTGAACTGCCCGGCCGAATAGCCCGGCTCGGGTGGAAGCCCATTGGTGCAGCTGGCGTTCACGGGCACCTGGGCGTCATCGAACTCAGTGGTGATGGGACCGCGGACGACGTAGGTGGTCGTCATGGGGTTGGAGCCGGCGCCGCTGTCGCCGGTGCAGAACTGGCCGTCGGCCTTGGCGTATCGGGTGACGGCGTCGGCGACGCCGTTGCTCACCGTGTTGGCGTTGTCGAGGTTAGTGTCGCAGTGGTCGCCGACGTCGACGTGGGCCGGATCGAACACCTGGAACTGGAGCTTGTCGCCAGGGGCGGCGGCAGGCACGTGGACCTTGAAGAAATAGCCATTGAGCTTGTAGTCGAGGTTGTTGGCGACCCCGTTGCAGTCGTCGGACGTGACGTTCTGGCCGAAGCAGATCTGGCCCTGGTACGCGTCGCCCGCCGACTTCAACTGCTGGGGTCCGGCCACATTGGCCCACTCGAGGGGTTGGGTGGCCGAGGTGTAGACGTTCGACCACCGGGTGTCGATCGAGCCGATGGGCTCATTGCCGAAGGTGTTGCTGGGGCTTCCCATCGGCACCGGCCCTTGGAACTCAGCGGTCGCCGAGCGAATGAGCGTCTGGGTCTTGTAGCCCAGCAGTCCGGTGAAGAAGTTGCTGACCGTATGGGTGACGGTGACTTTGAGCTGGGCGGGGTTCGCCCCTTGAGCCGCGGCCGTCTCGGAGCCGGCAAAGCCGTTCTGGATGACAACAGCCTTGGCGTCGTTGACCGCACCGGCCAGGTCGCCGGGGAGCCGGATGGCGCCGGCCAAGGCGGCGGCGTCGGCTGCCTTCTGCTCCTTGTTGGCCACGTAGTACCAGTGGCCGATGTCGATGGCGAAGCCTCCGAGGCCAAGCAGCACGACCAGGAGCAGAGCAAACCACACCAGCACGAAGCCGCTGTGGTCGTTTTCCTCTTCGTCCGTGCCGGTGCCGTCCGGGTCGTGGTCGGTTGTCTCTTCGTCGAGATGCGGGCCGCTCACGTCCCCACTCCGCACGATGCCGCAGGCCGAGGCTCGAGACGCATCACAGTGCTGTCGGTCAGGGTCTTGGTGCTGCCGAACAGGCTGGTGAAGAACTTGTGGTTGGCCTTCAGGTAGACGCCGACCGAGTCGGGGGTGCTGGAGCTCGAACTGCACGCGTTCTGATTGAGCGCGGTCCAGCTCGTTCCACCCGTGTCGGTCCACGTCTTCGAGATGGCGTTCCACGAGTAGCGATAGCAGACGGTGCAGTTGATGCTGAAGTTGGCGTTCTCGGTGGCGCAGGCTTGATCGACGCACGGCCGCCCGTTGGGCCCGGCCTTATAGATCCAGAGGATCTGGGGGCTGTCGCTGGCCACCGCACCCACGGCCGACGCGACGGCCGAGGCGGCTTGGGTCGCGTAGTTCGGATCCTTGGCCAAGGCGGCGGCCGTTCGGACGCCGGATCGGGTCGCGGACGTCACGGTGAGCGAATCCTTGAAGACGAACCCGTACTCGATGATGCCGAACACAAAGAGGGTCAGGACGGGGAAGATGATGGCGGCCTCGACGAGTGCCGCGCCCCGCTCTCGCCTGGATCGGGTCCGCGACCTCGATCCCCGGACC
>JAUTXA010000077.1 GCA_030838265.1 Actinomycetota bacterium
CCTCTCGCTTGGTGAGCTCACCTTCGATGGCGGCGACGCTGGCCGCGTCTTGAGCTTGGCCGAGCAGCGCCCGCAGCCGATCGGCACTCGCGGTCGCCGTCTTCAGCCGCCCCTCGAGGTCAGCGATCTGGTTGGTGACGTCGTCGGCCTTGAGAGATTGATGCTCGACGCGGCCGAGCTTGGCGATGTCGCTCACGACCGACTGGAACTTCGGCTCGGGCACGCGGATCGTGATCGACACGTCGGCGTCGGCGCCCGCGCTGTCCTGGGCATCGACGAAGCCGCCGGCCGCCTGGGCGAACGCCACCACCCTCGCTGCCTTGGTGCCGGGGTGGTCGACCCTTACCCGCAGATCGGCGGTATGGATCACCGACCTGGGCGCGGCCCGCGGGGCGCCGGCGGCGAGGGCCAGACCCCCGCCCGGAGGGCTGCCAGACACGGCCTGCCCCACCCCCGCGAACTTCTGGCTGTTGCCCGAGCAGGCGGCGAGCCCGACGAGGGTGACAGCCACCACCGCGATCCGCCATCTCATGCCTGCAGGATACGAATCGCACTGCCGATCTCCATGGGTTAGATGACCCTGCGGGCCCCGGGGGATCGTTTTGCAACAGAAGGCTGTCTAAAATCGGGGTGTGGCCGAGACCGACCTGGGCGTCACGCCCCTCGAGAGCTTGCCGGCGACGAGGCGGGCGATCCTGCAGACGCTGAAGAAGGTGGGCCAGGCCCGGGCCGACGAGCTCGCCGTCACGCTGGGGATCACGGGCAGCGCCATGCGCCAGCACCTCACCGCCCTCACCAACGACGGGCTGGTGGCCCACGACGAGGTGAGGGGAGGGCGGGGCCGGCCGAAGCACCTGTTCCACTTGGCGCCGGCGGCCGAGGGGCTTTTTCCCAAGACCTACAGCGAGCTGACCAACGAGCTGCTCGACTACGTGGCCGACGCCGACCCCGAGCTGCTCGAGCAGGTCTTCGAGCGGCGGCGCGACCGGCGCATCGAGGGGGCCCAGGCCCGGCTTGCGGGGAGAGACCTGGCCGGTCAGGTGGCCGAGCTGAACGCCATCCTCGACGAGGACGGCTACCTGGCCGAGTGGATCGCCATGGACGACGGCAGCTACCGGATCGTCGAGCACAACTGCGCCATCCTCGGAGTGGCGAGCCGCTACGGGCAGGCCTGCACGGCCGAGATCGAGTTCATCCGCACCGTGCTGCCCGGTGCCGAGGTCAACCGGGTCGAGCACATGATGGCCGGCGCCCGCCGCTGCGCCTACGAGATCACGCCCACCGCTGCCCGTACTTGACCGGTCGGTCAAGGGACCGCGTACGATCGCAACCATGGCCATCGTCCAAGCCAACGGGATCGAGATCGACTACGAGACGTTCGGGTCGGCCGACGACCCGCCGATGCTCCTGATCCAGGGTCTCCAGGGCCAGCAGATCGTCTGGGACGAGCGCTTCTGCGCCCAGCTCGCGGCCCGGGGCTTTCTCATCATCCGCTTCGACAACCGCGACATCGGCCTGTCGACCAAGACGCCGACCGCCCCTGACCCGTCCCGCCCGGCCTACCTCCTGGCCGACATGGCCGAGGACGCGGCTGGGCTCCTCGACGCTCTCGGCATCGACGCGGCCCACGTGGTCGGCGTGTCGATGGGCGGGATGATCAGCCAGTCCCTGGCCATCGCCCACCCCGACCGGGTGTTGAGCCTCTGCTCGATCATGTCGAACACCGGCGACGGCGTCACCGGCCAGCCTCATCCCGAGGCCTTCGCGGCCATGATGCGCAGCGGCGGCGACGACCGCGCCAACCGCATCGAGAACTCGTTGGCCATGTGGCGCGTCCTGTGGGGCCCGCACTTCGAGTTCGAGGAGGAGCGGATGCGAGGGCGCATCGAGCGGGCCTACGACCGCTGCTTCCACCCCATCGGGACCATGCACCAGCTCATCGCCATCGCCAACTCGCCCGACCGCACGCCGGCCCTGCGCAACCTCGACATCCCGACCCTCGTGATCCACGGCGACGCCGACCCCCTCGTCGATGTCAGTGGCGGACGGGCCACGGCCGATGCCATTCCCAACGCCAAGATGATCGAGATCCAGGGGATGGGCCACGACCTGCCCAACCCCCTCTGGGACGCCATCGTCGACGCCATCGTGACCAACACCGAGCGAGCAGGAGACGCCAATGCCCGGACCGCTTGAAGGCATCCGCATCATCGAGATCGCCGGCATCGGGCCTGGGCCCTTCGCGGCGATGATGCTCTCGGACCTCGGGGCCGACGTGCTGCGTGTCGACCGGGCCCAAGCGGTGATGGGGGGCGATCCGGCCCAGCCGCCGACCGACCTGCTCAACCGCGGTCGCCGCTCGATCGGCATCGACTTGAAGAACCCTGACGGCGTCGAGACGGTGCTGCAACTGGTCGAGAAGGCCGACGCCCTCATCGAGGGCTTCCGACCCGGTGTGGCCGAGCGCCTCGGCATCGGCCCCGACGAGTGCCTGGCCCGCAACCCGAAGCTGGTCTACGGGCGCATGACGGGCTGGGGCCAGGACGGTCCCTACGCCAGCACCGCGGGACACGACATCAACTACATCGCCCTGGCCGGCGCCCTCGAGCCCATCGGCCGGGCCGGCGGCCCGCCCGTCCCGCCCCTCAACCTGGTCGGCGACTTCGGCGGCGGCGGCATGCTGCTGGCCTACGGCGTGCTGGCCGGCCTGCTCAATGCCAAGAGCACCGGTACCGGCCAGGTGGTCGACGCGGCCATGGTCGACGGCGCGGCGGTGCTCATGACCATGTTCCACTCGTTCAAGGCCATGGGCTTCTGGTCCGACGAGCGGGGCACCAACCTGCTCGACACCGGGGCCCACTTCTACGACGTCTACGAGACGGCGGACGGGAAGTACGTGAGCATCGGCTCGATCGAGCCGCAGTTCTATGCCGAGCTGCTGCGCACCACCGGCCTCACCGACGACCCCGAGCTGGCCGGCCAGATGAACCGCTCGGCCTGGCCCGCCCTCAAGGAGAAGCTGGCCGCCACCTTCAAGGCCAAGACCCGCGACGAGTGGGACGCCATCATGGAGGGCACTGACGTCTGCTACGCCCCCGTCCTCACCCTCGACGAGGCCCCGAAGCACCCCCACAACGTGGCCCGCAGCACCTTCGTCGAGGTGGCGGGCGTGACTCAGCCCGGCCCCGCCCCCCGCTTCAGCCAGACGCCGGCGTCGATCGAGCGCCCGCCAGCCCACGCCGGCCAGCACACCGACGAGGCCCTGGCCGACTGGGGCCTGGCGGCGGCCGACATCGCCAAGCTGCGGGAGACCGGCGCCATCAAGTAGCCCGGCGCGCGAGGATCTGGCCATGGCAACACTGGTCTCCTTCCACGCCCACCCCGACGACGAGTGCATCGCCTGCGGCGGCACCATGGCCCGCGCTGCGGCCGACGGCCATCGCGTCGTGCTGGTCACCGCCACCAGGGGCGAGCACGGTGAGGTCGACCCCGGCTACCTCGAGCCGGGCGAGGAGCTGTGGCAGCGGCGCGAGAAGGAGGTCGAGGCGGCGGCCCGCATCCTGGGCGTCCACCGGGGCGAGTTCCTCGGCTACGTCGACTCGGGAATGATCGGTACCCCCGAGAACGAGGCGCCCGAGAGCTTCTGGCAGGCCGACGTCGAGGAGGCCGCGCAGCGGCTGGCCCGGATCCTCGTCGAGGAGAAGGCCGACGTCCTCACCGTCTACGACGACCACGGCAACTACGGCCACCCCGACCACATCCAGGTCCACCGGGTCGGCGTCCGGGCCGCCGAGATCGCCGGCACCCCCAAGGTCTACGAGGCCACCATCGACCGCGACCGCATCAAGGCCCTGATCGAGCTCGGCCGGCGCATGGCCGAGAGTGACCCCGACGCGCGGACTGTCGAGGAGGCTGACGCCGTCCAGGATTGGGACGCCTTCGGATCGCCGGCCGATCTGATCACCACGCGGGTCGACGTCACCGACTGGATCGACCTCAAGCGCAAGGCCATGCGGGCCCACGGCAGCCAGATCGCCGAGACGTCGTTCTTCCTGGCCATGCCCGACGAGCAGTTCCGCATGGGCTTCGGCCAGGAGGACTACATCCTGCGGGGCGCGCCAGCGGGCACGGCCGAGACCTGGCTCTTCTGAGGTGAGCCGCATCTACCTCGTCCGCCACGGCGAGGCCGCCGCCGGGTGGGGGGCGCACCACGACCCCGGCCTCAGCGATCGCGGCCAGCGCCAGGCCGAGGCGGTGGCCCAGGCCCTCGAGCCCCTCGGCCCGTTGGCCATCGTGTCCAGCCCCTTGATGCGGGCCCAGGAGACGGCCGCGCCGTTGGCCGGCAAGTGGGGCGCCGAGGTCCGCGTCGACCCCGGCGTGGGCGAGATCCCGTCGCCCACCGACGACCTGGCCGAGCGGGCGGCCTGGCTCACCGAGCAGTTCCGCCTCACGTGGGCCGAGCGGGGCGACGACCTCCACGAGTGGCGGGCCACGGTGCTGGCCACCCTGCTGGCCATGCCGGCCGACACGGTCGTGTTCACCCATTACGTCGCCATCGGGGTGGCTGTCGCCGCCGCCACCGGCGATCCCGAGGCCGACGTGCGCCCCGACAACTGCTCGGTCACCATCCTCGAGAGCAGCGGGGACCGCGACGGCGGGGCGGAGACGCTCCAGCTCATCGAGCTGCCCCGGCAACGCTCGACGTTCGTCGGTTGAAGGTCGCCCTCACCCCGCTCGACTTCCTCGAGCGGGCCCGCCGTCTCTACGGTCCCCTCGAGGCGGTCGTCGACGGCGAACGGCGCGTCGACTACACGACGTTTGTCGGGCGGGCTCATCGCCTCGGCCACCTGCTGGTCGACGAGCTCGGCGTGCAGCCCGGTGACCGGGTGGCCTACCTCTGCGCCAACACCCTCGAGCTGCTCGAGGCGTACTACGGCGTGCTGCTGGCGGGCGCGGTGCTGACGCCGCTCAACATCCGCCTTTCGCGGCCCGAGCTGCAACAGATCGTTGAGGACTGCGACGCCCGGGTGCTGGTCATGCACCCCTCGCTGGCCGCGCTGGCGCCGACGACGGCGAGCGGCACCACGGTCGTGATCGGGCCCGACTACGAGGCCGCCCTCGGCCGCCAACCAGCGTCGCTGGTGGATCCGGGCCCGATCGACGAGGACGCCGTCTGCGAGCTCTTCTACACGAGCGGCTCGACGGGCGAGCCCAAGGGAGCGATGCTCAGCCACCGGGCCCTCGCCACCCACGCCCTCGACGCCGCCCTCACCATGGGGGTGGGCCACCGCGACGTGGTGCTCCACACCATCGCCCTCTTCCACGTCAACGGCTGGGGGACACCGCACTGGGTCACCGCCCTGGGCGGCCGCCATGTGATGCTCGACCGCTTCGACGCCGGCGAGGTGCTGCGGCTCATCGAGGCCGAGGGCGTCACCCGCCTGCACCTGGTGCCGACGATGGCGTCGTTGCTCTTGGTCCACCCCGACGTCGGTCGTCGCGACCTCTCGTCGTTGGTCCAGGCCACCGTGGGCGGGGCGCCGGCGGGGCCCGAGCTGCTGGCCGACCTCGAGGCCACGTTCCGGTGCGAGGTGATCAGCGGCTACGGCCTGACCGAGGCCAGCCCCCAGCTGACGAAGGCGGTGACGCTGCGATCCCACGACGGCTTGCCCGAGGCCGAGCAGCGGCGGCGCCGGGCCACCACCGGCCTGCCCAACGTCGGCGTCGACCTCAGGGTCTTCGACGGCAACGATCAAGAGGTGCCGAGGGACGGCGCGACCGCGGGCGAGATCTGCGTCCGCTCGAACCACGTGATGATCGGCTACTGGAACCGTCCCACCGAGACGGCCGAGGCCCTCGCCGGCGGGTGGCTGCGGACGGGCGACATCGCCACCGTCGATGCCGAGGGCTACATCACCATCGTCGACCGTAAGAAGGACGTCATCGTCAGTGGCGGCGAGAACATCTCGTCGGTCCAAGTCGAGCACGCCCTTTGCGCCCATCCCGCCATCCTCGAGGCCGCCGTCATCGGCATGGCCGACGAGCGGTGGGGTGAGGTGCCCCGGGCCTTCGTCGCCCTCCGGCCGGGGGTGGCGGCGCCGACCACTGACGACCTGCGGGCCTTCGTGGCCGAGCGGCTGGCCAAGTTCAAGGTCCCGGCCCGCATCGACATCCTGCCCGAGCTGCCCAAGGGTGGCACGGGCAAGATCCAGAAGTCACTGCTGCGATCCCGGGAGGACGCATGAGCCAGTCCGGCATGACGGCGGGCACCACCACGTGGAGCCACACCGGCTACGCCCAGCGCATCCACTTCGGCCTCGACGCCGTCGACCGCCTGAACGAGGTGGTGCGCGAGGTCGGCGGGCGCCGGGCTCTGCTCGTCACCACCGAGGGCAGGCTGGCATCCGACGCCGGGAAGCGGGTGGTCGATCGCCTGGGGCGGGCGCTGGCCTCGCTGTTCAGCGGGGTGCGGTCGCACGTGCCGACCTCGGCGGTGCAGGCGGCCGTCGAGCAGGCCCAGAGCGACGGCGTCGACTGCGTGGTCTCGTTCGGCGGGGGGTCGTGCGCCGACCTGGGCAAGGCGGTCTGCTACTTCGTCGAACAACAGGCCGGGACCCCGGGCGCGTCCTACGTCGATCGCCCGGCCCTGCCCCACGTGTCCATCCCCACCACCTACTCGGGGGCCGAGCTCACCCCGTTCTTCGGCATGACCGACGAGGCGGCCCGGGCCAAGTCGGGCGGGGGCGGCCCCACCATCACCCCGATCGCCGCCATCTACGACCCCACCCTCACCCTCGACACCCCGGTCCGGGTCAGCGCCGAGACGGGGATGAACGCCCTGGCCCACGGGGTCGAGTGCGCGTACTCGCCCCGGCGCACGCCCGAGGCCGAGGCCATCGCCCTGGCCTGCATCGAGCGGGTGGCCCGCACCCTGCCGCTCGTGGTGGCCGAGCCTGGTGACCTCACGGCCCGGGTGGCGATGCTCGAAGGGGCGGTCCTGGGTGGTCGCTGCTTGCAGAATGCGTCGATGGGGGTGCACCACGGGCTGGCCCAGCTGGTCGGGGGCCGCACCGGCATCCCCCACGGCCTGGCCAACGGGCTCATCCTCAGCTCGGCCGTGGCCTTCAACGCCGACGCCGTCCCTTACGAGATGGCGGCCATCGCCCGGGCGCTCGGTGGCGACGACGCGGTCGACGCCGCCGCCGCCGCCGCCATCGACCGGCTGCGGGCCGCGATCGGGCTGCCCGCCGGCCTCCGCGAGTGCGGCGTCACCGAGGACGACCTCGACGCCGTGGCCCGGCTCTCGCAAGGCAACTTCAGCGTGCAGTCGAACCCGCGGCCGGTGAGCGAGGAAGACGCCCGGCGCATCCTGGCTGCCGCCTTCTGAGTCACGTTGGCGTCGATTCGACGTCGATTCGACGCCAATGGGGCTGGCGAGGGGGTCAGCGGGGCTTGACGCGCAGGACGAGGACGGCGAGGTCGTCGCGCAGGCGGCCCTGCTGGAAGTCGACGGCGGCGGCCTGGATGACGTCGGCCAGGCCATCGGGGTACATCCCGGCACAGCTGGCGATGAGCTCGATGAGGCGCTCGTCGCCGAAGACCAGGCCGGTCGAGTCGCGGGCCTCGATGATGCCGTCGGTGTAGAGGATCACGTAGTCGCCCACGCCGAGCTCGACGCTGGCGTCGGTGAACTCGGGGTCGGCGATCATCCCGACCAGCGTGCCGGTCGACAGCACGACCTCGACCTGGCCGTTGGCCCGCAGAATGACCGGGGCGGGGTGGCCGCCGCACGCCACCCGCAGCCGGGCGCCCGTGGCCGTGGGCTCGAGGCGGACGTAGGTGATGGTGCAGAAGCGGCCGTCGGGGATCTGGCCGATCATGGCGTCGTTGACCAGGCTCAGGACTCGGCTGGGCTCGGACTCGCGGAACACGGCGGCCCGCAGCGTGTGGCGGGCCAGCCCGGTGAGCGAGGCCACCTGGGTGCCCTTGCCGCAGGCGTCGCCGATGACGACGGCCCACGCCCCTTCGGGCGTCTCGAACAGGTCGTAGAAGTCGCCGCCGATCTCGGCCCCCTCGGTGAGGGGGCGGTACCGGGCCACGATCTCGATCCCGGGGATGTCGGGGAGGGCGGGCGGCAGCAGGCTCTGCTGCAGGGTCAGGGCCACGTCGCTGCGCTCGCGGTAGAGGCGGGCGTTGTCGATGGCCACCGCGGCCCGGCGGGCCAGGTCCATGGCCAGGGGCAGGTCGTCCTCGGTGTAGCGCTTGCCCGACTCGGCGCCGATGAAGGTGATGGTTCCGAGGATCCGGCCCCGGGCGATGAGCGGAACGATCATCGACGACGTGAGCTGGAGGTCGAGCAGCAGGCGGAGGTGCTCCTCGTCGACGGCGGCGGCCTCGATGAGCTCCTGCGGGATGTCGGTGAAGATGTCGGGCTGACCGGTGCGCAGCACGAGGGCGGCCCCGGTCGGGTTGTCGACGTCGACGACAGGCGGATACTTCTCGCGCAATTCGCGCGCCATCTCGACCTTGGCCGGGTCGGCGTGGGCCACCGAGATCTGGGTGGGCGTGTCGCCCTCGACCACCTCGACGGCGCACCAGTCAGCCAACCGGGGGACGACGAGCTGGGCCACCCGGCTCAGAGTGTGCTGGTAGTTGAGCGAGCTGCCCAGGATGGCGCTGGCCTCGGACAGGAACTCAAGCTGGTCTCGCGTGGCCTCGGCCTCGGCCCGAGCCCGCTGCTCGGCCTCGAGGAGCCGCTCACGCTCGTCGTTGGCCGTCTTCTCGGCCGTGATGTCGGCCGAGATGCCGATCATGCCGATGGCCGCCCCCGTGTTGTCGCGGATGACCCGTCCCGCGCCCTGCACCCAGTGCAGGGACCCGTCGGGCCACGTGACGGAGTGCTCGGTGCGGTGGTCGCCGCCGGTGTCGAGGGCCCGTTGGATCGAGGCCGATGCCGCGTCGGCATCCTCCGGCGTGAGCCGGCTTCGGTACGCCTCGTACGTGCCAGGGAACGTGCCCTCTTCGAAGCCGTAGATGCGCTCGAGGGTGGCCGACCAGACCAGCTTGTCGTTGACGATGTCCCACTCCCACGTGCCCATGTGGCCGGCGTCGAGGGCTAACCGCAGTCGCTGGCGCTCGTCGTCGAGCTCGGCCTCGGTCTGGGCTCGCTCGAGGGCGGCGGCGATGACGTTGGCCACGGCGTCGAGGAAGTCGATGTCGTGGTCGGCGAAGCGCCGCGGGGAGCGGCAGTGGCAGGTGAAGACGCCGAAGGGCTCCTCCCGGCTTCCGATGAGCACGCTGATGGCGCTCCGGGCCCCGACCTCCGTCGTGCTGGG
>JAUTXA010000079.1 GCA_030838265.1 Actinomycetota bacterium
GTTGGTGAGCACTGCTGCCACCGTGACCTCGTTGTCGGCCGTGCCCCAGCCCTGGCTGTACACCTCGGTGGCGTAGTCCTGCAGGGCCTGGATGGAGCCGCCCGTCATCGTCGGGCGAGCGATGGCGGTGCCGCCGTTGTTCTCGGAGTAGACATCGAGGCCGTCGTTGTACGACTGACGGATGTTGGTGTTGGTGATGGCCGTGTCGATGAGGGCCGATGAGTCCGGCACGCCACCGCCGTAAGCGTTCAGGTTGAAGCCGTCGTCGTCACCGCTGACCTGGACGTTGTCGAACGAGCCGCCCACGTGGGTGTCACCGGTGGATATGCCGCCGGTGTCGACATACAGGTAGACGGTGTCGTCGTCGTAGTCGTTCTTGATAACCGAGTCGGTTGCCGTCGGCGTGACGTCGGCGTTGCCGGCGCCGCTGACGTAGCCGTAGAGGTAGAGCGCCTCGTAGTAGCGGGAGTCGAGCGTCGAACCGTTCTCGATCAACGGGCTGATGACGGTGAAGGCGCCGTTGTACGCATAGGCGTAGGACTCGAGAGCGCCGTCGTAGGACTCGATCCGGCTGTTGTCGATGTGAGCCGAGGCAACGGCGTGGCCGTTGGGCACCACCGGGGTGGCGGTTGCAGTCACGACCACGTCGGGGTCGGCGTAGGCGTAGTTGTAGATGCCGTAGTCGTCGTCGGCCGAGATGTATGAGCGCAGCAACGTCGGCGAAGCGACGGCGTCACCGGTGACGTACTGGTAGGCCTCCGGGTAGAGACCCTCGTAGTACGAGGCGTGGATCTTGCTGTCGGTGACGTGCGGCGAGGCGACGGCCGAGTCGGTGTCGAGCACCCCGTAGCCCTCGGCATAGGAGTAGATGCCGCCGGCGGCCTCGATGGCGCTGTTGTTCACCAGCGTCGCGATAGCCTCGGCCGAGCCGGCGTAGCCGTAGGCCTCGTTGTAGACGGCATAGTCCTCGCCGTCGTAGTTGTTCTTGAGCTTGGTGTTGGTAAACGTCGGGTTGGCCGTGGCCTTCAGCGACACCGGGTCGGCGGCGGCCCTGACCGTCGAGGGCTTCACCCCGCTCGGCGCGTAGTCGTAGGCCGACTCGGCGTAGACGTAGTTGTCGTAGTAGCCGTAGAACGTCGAGTCGGTGGCCGTCGGCACCGAGGTGGCGTTGCCCGCTGCCGAGTAGGACTCGACATACAGCGGGTAGTCGCTGGCCGCCGACAGGTCGACACCCGAGAATTCCGGACCGGCGTAGGCATCGCCGTCGCTGTACGCCTCGGCGTAGTCGTACCAAGCGTCGGAATCGTTGGACCAGTACTTGCCGCCGGTGACGGGATAGTCGAGGGTGGCCGTACCCGCGCCTGACGTGTTCGACGCGTAGGCGTAGTTCTCGGAGGCGTCGTAATACGAGCGCACCGTGTTGCTGACGAAGCCAACGGTGTGGGTCGCCGACCCATCTTCGCTAGCGGCCTCGACATAGGTGCCCCAGCCGCTCACGGTGGCGTCCATGGTGTTGTTGGCGATGGTGCCGCTGACCGACGCGGTGTGCTCGAGGGGTGCGGCCGCACGCGGGCTGGCAACGGCGACGGGGTCCTCATAGGCGGTCACGCCGACCGTGTTCCCGTAGTAGATCTCTCGGATGGTGTTACCGGAGATGTTGGCGATCACCGCGGCATCCTTCGACCCGGCGTCGTCCTCGACCCAGAGCGGGTAATACCCGGTCAGGGTGGAGTTGGTGACGTTGGCCGTGAAACCGTTGACGTCAGGGTCGATCGAGCGAATCTCGAAGCCGTACGTGCTGGCGTCGGCTGAGAGCGACAGGGCGTTGACGCTGACGGTGCTGCCGGCGGGCGGGTTCCAGTACTGGAGCACCTCGTTGTAGGCGTCGCCGCCGCGGTAGGCCATGCCCCCCTGGTTGCCGTCTTCGTGGTCGAGCTCGACGTTCGAGAGGGCGGGAGCGATCTCGTTGAAGGCCACGCCCGTGCCGTATTGGATGCGATCCCAGCTCAGGTTCATCGTGCTGCCGGTGTCACCGAACACGACGCCCCAGTCGCCGGGGGCGGCACTGCCGCCCGAGTCGGTCGAGCTGGTGTTGATCGATGTGAAGACAACCTTGTTGGCCGAGTTGCCGTTGGCGGTCAGGGTTCCGCCGAGGACGAGCAAGTCGACCCGGCCGGTGGTGCCCGCGGCGTCATCGGCGCCGCTGCTGGTGTCGAAGTAGACGGTGGTGCCAGGAGTGATGGTCAGGGTCTTGCCGGCCGGCACGACGACGTCACCTTGGACCTCGTAGCCGTTGGGGCAAGTGGCGGCCGACCAGGTTGTGGAAGCAGCCGTCAGGGCGCCGCCCGCGATAAGGCACGCGCCGCTGTGTGAGGCGGTTGTGACCTTGCCGCTGGGGATCAGGACCTTGGACGTGATCGCCTTCTTGCTGGCCTCATGGCGATTGTGATCGGCCGTGGGCTTGACGGCCTTGGCCGACTTGCGGCCGGACGCCTTGACGTCGGTCGACTGAACCCGCAGGTCCTTCGGGGTGGTGACCGACGAGCTGCCGAGCTTTTGGCCGGCGCTGGCCTTGGTCCTCGCGGCCGAACCCGCGGTCTTGCGAGCGGGGCTGTTGTCGACGACGGAATCGACCTTGACGGTGTACGTGTAGCCGGTGGCCGCCTTCACGGTCGTGTCGACGAAGGAGTGGGCCGAGACGCCCTTGGGGGTCAGGTTGACGTCATTGCCGCCGCCGGAGCGGGACACGCTGAACGTCTTGGCGTTCGAACCGAAGTGCGACCAGCTCACCTTCACGCCGGTCTTGGACGCCTTGGCCTTGACCGACGGCGACACCGTCGGCTTCTGGCTCGGCGGTGTCTTCGCCGGGTCCGGTGGAGCGGAGGCGGAGGCGCGGCTTGGAAGCGCGGTCCCGAGGGAGATGATCAACAACGCTGCCAAGAACGCGGCTGAGCGCCGCGTCCAACTGCCCGCACTACGGCCCATATGGCCTTCTCCTTGCTTTGCGGCTCGCGCTGTTTGCGAGTCCGCCGGATTGAAAGCCCCCTCCCACAGGAGGCCTCGGCAACGTAGGCCCGAAGGGCGGCCAAAGCAACGATCTCCGTGACAATTTTCGAGAATCGTGCTTCAGGGCGAGTCAGAAGATCGGGCCCACCCGCGAGTGAACGCCGATCACTGAGCGACGACAGCGCGGGCCACGTCCGCGCCGACGTAGCCACTCGAGCTCAGACCCGGCACCACCGCGCCACCCGCGAACGTGAAGGGATGGACACCGCCGTAGCCATCGAGCATGAAGCCCCCACTGTCGTCGGGGAGCAGCGTGAGTCCCCGTGCGATGTCCCACCCTGACCAGTAGGGCCCAGCCGACGGCACTGCCGGGTTGTGGGTCGCTCCGGCGAATCGCAAACCGTGGATGCCGCCGTAGCCGTCGAGCGAGAAACCGGTCTGACCGTCGCTGGCGATCACCAGGCTGCGGGCGATGTCGATCGAGTAGTAGGGCCCGGACGTCACGCCGGGCGGCGTCGGTGTGCCGGCCGGCCCGATGGCGAACGGATGCACGCCGCCGAAGCCGTCGAGCACATAGCCGCCGGTGCCCGACGGGAGGATGGCCAGCTTCCGCGCGATGTCCCACCCGAAGTAGGGAGTGCCGTGCACCGCGGGGGCACCACCCACGGCGTGGACACCGCCGTAGCCGTCGAGGACGTAGGCCTGACCGGGCGCGCCCGGCACCAAGGCCACGTCGCGGGCGATGTCGAACCCAGAGAAATAGGGGGCGCCAACGACCAGCGGCGGCGCCGTTCCACCCGTGACGGCAAAGGGATGCAGGCCGCCGTAGCCGTCGAGGACATAGCCGCCGCTCACGTCATTGGTGATGGCCAGGCCGCGCCCTATGGCGAAGCTCCACCGCCGCGATTCGTCGATGGCTGGCGCGCTGCCATAGCGATGGATACCACCCAGGTTGTCGAGCCAGAAGCCGCCGAGGCCCCGCACGTTGAACGGCGAGCTGTCGTCGGTGTCCACGTGGCCACCCGGGCTCGTCACGGTGACCCGGATCTTGGCGTTGGTGGCCGCGGCGTCAGGCACCTTCCAGGCCAGGCTGCCACTGGGCGGACGGCCGGTGGCGATCGAGGTCGTCGTGCCGGCCACGTAGCTCACCGACGCGGTGGCGTTGGGCAGCGTGCCGGTGGTCGACCAGGTTGGCGTCAGCGCCTGGCGGCTGCGGTAGGTGTTGGCGGTCGGCTGGGTGACAGACACCGACGGGGTCGAGCGGTCGAGGTACAGGGTCTTGGCGCTCGCCGCCGCGTCGGTGGCGGGCGACACCGTGTCCGAGCCGTCCTTCAACCACGGATAGAGCTTGTGCGAGCCATCGCTGCCACTGGCGGCCACCACGGCGGCCGCCAGGTCGTAGCTGGTGGTCGCCATGGCCGTCCATCGCGGATCACCTGGGTCAGGCGGGGTGGGGCTGGACGGGCTCGGGTCGTCGAGGGTGATCATCCACGCCGTCGGGTTCGAGATGATGGTCTGCGCGAACGCGATGGTGACCGGACCGTCCGTGTAGCCCGCCAGCGCCGGGGCAGGCGAAGGCCCGGCGTCGATGGCGCTGAACGAGGTGCCACCGCAGCTGGTCAAATCCGATCCGTTCGAGACGTCGAGGTCGTAGGCCGACGTTCCCTTGAATGACTTGACCACCAGCTTGTAGAGGCCCGACGCCAGCCCGTTGGCCGCCACCAGCTCCTGGCGCGAGATGGTTTCGGCCGCCACCAGCTGGGTGTTGTCCATCTTCCTCAGGTAGAGGTCGAGGTCGTTGGTGCTCCCTCCGGCCCCGGCGAGGATCAGGGTGCCCGTCGTCGAAGGGAACGAGCCGTCGACGGTGAACCTCCAGCAGTCCGAGAGGCCGGTCGCGGCGATGGCGCCGCTGACGTGGGCGTGGGGCGGCACGGCCGGGCCGGCGATCGTCGCCGACGCAGCCGCTGCCACCGCGGCGGCGGCGTCGAGGCGGCCGGCTCCGTACTCGTTGTTCGGTGCCGCTGCGCCCCCCGGCACGGCGGTGGTCTGGAGGATGGCCAGCAGCTGATCGGGCGTGAGGTTCTTGTTGGCCGCCCGCATCAGGGCGAGCACCCCGGCCACGAAGGGGGTCGCCATGCTCGTGCCTGACAGGGTGATCGACTGGGTCGAGGCCGACGGACACGGGTCGCCCGCTGGGTTGCTGGCCGAGACGTCGTGGCTGCAGGTCGACGTGATGGCGACACCCGGCGCCGAGATCTCTGGCTTCACCCTGATGTCGCTGCCGACGCCACCTGTGGGCCCGCGGGACGACCAGGGCGCCAGGTAGTAGCCGGCATCCGGCGAGTCGGGCGGGCCGGGGGTCACGTCGCTCATGGCCCCGACCGAGATGACGTGGTGGGCGACGGCCGGGCTCCCGACCGTCCGCCGACCGGGGCCCTCGTTGCCGGCGGCCACCGCGATGGCCACCCCGTCGGACCAGAGGTTGTCGATGGCGACGGAGAGCCCGTCGGTGCCATCACAGGGTGAGCAGCCACCGCCGAGGCTCAGGTTGGCGACGCCGATGTCGTAGGCGGCCTTGTTGGCCGCGACCCAGTCGAGGGCCGAGATGATGTCGCTGTCGAAGCCGTCACCGTGCGAGTCGAGGATCTTCAGCCCGATGAGCCCGGCCGCCGGCGCCACGCCCTTCAGCGAGGCGTTGACGCCCTTGGCCGCCACGATGCCCGACACATGGGTGCCATGGCCGTTGTCGTCGGAAGGAAGGGCGGTCGCGCAACCGCCGATGCAGTCTTCGAAGTGGACGACCTTGGTGCCGGCCAGCTCGGGGTTCGAGTCATCGATGCCGGTGTCGAGGACAGCGACGTTGGCCACCGGGTGGGTGGCATCACCAGCCGCACCGACGTACCCCGCGGCCTGGGCGGCATCGACGCCGAACCACCTGCGAGCAGTGGCGAGGGTGGCGTGAACGGTGTGCACGACGTCGAGGGAGGCCACCCTGGGATCGGCGTCCAGGCGGGAGATCTGGGCCCTCGACAGCCGGGCCCGAAAGCCGGGGATGACGCTCCAGCGCTGGCGGCTCCCGAGGCTGCTGGCCAGGTCGTCGACCGTTGCGGGGGCACTGCCCGGTTCGAGGCGCACGATCGTGTCGGTCAGCTGGTCGGGATGGTTGTGGAGCCGGGTCGTGAGATCGGGTCGCACCTTGGTCGCGGAGGCGGCAGCAGCCGGAACGGGAGACGCAGAAACCACGGCCGTGGCGACGAGGGCGGCCACCACCGCCAGCGCTCGAAAGCGAGACCGGCCGCGCCGGCGCGCTCCCTCCCCAAGAAGCCTCAACATGATCGTCGAGTATGGCAGTGGGACGTCACGATGCGGATCGCGGGCCGGTTAGGGTCGAACCCCATGCGGCGAATCTCCCTCGTACCCCTTCTCTTCGGCCTGCTCGCTCTCGGGCTGCAGGGCTGTGACTCGAAACCCAACGCCAAGCCCGGGCCCGTCACCGCGACCACCGCCCCCCTCACCATCAAGCTCTCGAGCTCGGCCTTTGCCGACGGCCAGCCCCTCCCCGCCACCTATGGCTGCGACGGCCGAAACATCTCTCCCCCACTCTCGTGGACCGGTGTCCCGAAGGGCGCAACCGAGCTCGTCCTCGTGATGGAGGACCGTGACGCCAAGCCGACCTTCCTCCACTGGGCCGTCCTCGGTCTCGATGCCAGTCGCGAGCAGCTCGACGAAGGCTCAGTCCCGGCGGGCGGTCGCCAGATCAACAACAGCGCCGGCCATGCCAACTACACGGGGCCCTGCCCGCCCAAGGGAGCCGGGCCTCATCACTACGACTTCTTGCTGTTCGCCCTCTCGAAGCCCGAGAGCGTGACGACGGGCGGTGACCTCGCCGCCTTGCGCGGCGCGCTGAAGGGCAAGACCCTGGCTGAGGGGATGCTGGTCGGCACCTACCAGCGCTGACCTGAGTTAAGGCAGCGGTACCCCGATGGCACTGTTGATCCCGGGGGCCTTCACCCCGTAGAGCTCGCGCTCGACCACCACCGGGCCGTCGGCGGTCACCAGCACGGGCAAGGCGGCGCGCTTGAGGTGGTCGCCGAGGCGGAAGGCTTGGCGGCCGTGGGCCGGGATGACGACGTTTTGCAAGCCCTCGACCGGCAGGAGCTGGCGATCAGCGAGGCCGCGCACCGCGATGGTCACCGCCCGGTCGCCGGGGTTCTGCACCACCACCCACTCGTCGAGGGTCTCGGTGGGCCCACCGGCCGCGAGCAGCCACCGCTTGGCCGTCTGGCGAGCCCCGACGGTCGAGGAGTAGCCACTGCGAGGCGACGGAGCGGTGACGTCGATGCTGCGGGCCACGACGAAGGGCACGCCGTTCGTCGAGCGCAGGCGGGCCGCATGAGGCACGGCGGGGGGGACGCGCGACTCCCCGTTCACGGTGAGGGCCAGGTCGGCCCCCGCTCGCACGGTCAAGTCGAAGGGTTCGGCCGAGCCCCGCTCGAGGTCGAGCACGAGCTCGACCTCGGCGTCGGTCCTCGTCGGGTTGTAGATCCAGAAGCGCTCGGTGATCCCAGGAGCCACGTAGCCGTCCGGGAAGAGCCACGTGTGGCCGAGCGACGGCGCGGCCAAGACGACGGCAGCACCCTTGCGGGGGCTGCCCGCCGCGAACGTCTGGATGCCGGCGGCCACGATGCGCCCGGTTCGGACCGCCATGGCGGTGGCCACGTGGTCACGGCGACGAACGTGGGCTCCGATGTCGGCCATGAGCAGGCCGTGGGCCGGCACCACCACGCCCTGGAAGTCGATGGGGGTGGTGGGGCCCTGCTCGGTCGAGAACGTGAAGTCGACGATGGCGTCGTCGGCGAAGGGATTGAAGAGAGCGACGAGAAGCGTCGCGTCCTTGGCCGTCGAGCCGTCCGCCAAATACCAGTGATCAGATGTCGCCGACGCGCACGGAGTCGACATGGTGCCGGCCGCCGTCACCAGCAGCTGCTCGGCCACGACTTCGCCTCCGTCGAGGTCGACGAGGGCGGCGGCGTATGGCGAGGACAACAGATCCTTCTCGTTCACCGTCACGCGCCCGACGGGCGGCACCACAACCGCGGTCGAGGCACGCGCTCCGTTGTTGCCCACCACCGTGACGCGGCCGCGCACCGACGCGTCGGTCGGGTTGGCGATGACGATCGACGTGTCGCCTCCGCCACCGGCGACGCAATACCACGACGACGACAGAGCCGACGCCGGAGCGGCGACGGGCATGTCCTGACCGGGAAGCGACGGCGCGGGCGGCAGACCGGGACGAGGGCGACGATCAATGATCGCCCCCCCCACGAGGACGGCCACGATGACGGCGATGACGACGAGGCGTCGACTCATGGTTGCGCTGGCTGCGGTGAGGGATCTCTGTCATGGCGGCGGGCCGTGGCCACGTGGCGGACGGCCAGCAGCCACAGGGCGAGCTCGATCACGATCGAGAGGTAGCGGGTCGCGGGTGTGCGGTAGTGCAACCGCCCGTGGCCGCTGCTCGACACCGAGAACTGGTTGGCCCAGCCGAAGGCGTCGGCCCGCGCCGCGGCCCGCCCGCCGGACGTGAGCTGCCAGCGAGCGTCGGACGACTGAGAGACGAAGACCCGGTCGCCGGACCGGACCGGGCCGGTGGCGGCGAAGGTTCCCGCCCCCTTCGTCAGGGCGGGCCGGCTCCCGGCGAGATCGGTCTGCTCGGCGGCCAGGGCGCCGCGACTGGCAGCCTGACGAGCCGCGGCCGTCGTCAAGAGGGCCCGCCCCGGGATCCACGCCGCGTTCTCGTAGACGACGAGCGAGTCGTCACTCTCGACCGGTCGCAGGTCGATCTGGGAGTCGAGGGCGCGCGTGAGCGCGGGAGGGACAGGGAGGGCGGCAACATGCTTGGCGGCCGGAGCCACGCGGCGGGGCACGACGATGTAGCGAACGGCCATCGGGGCCAGCAGGTGACCCAACCGGCTTGTGTGGGCGCTGGTCGCCAACCCCAAGCCGTCGGCCAGCAGGTGGGTGGCGCCGTCGTCCGGCGCAGGCCAAAGACCGGTGGCGTCGCCCGCGCCATCGATCGTCGTGCCGTAGGCCAGCCCGTCCGAGAGGTGCCAGCCGTCAAACGGCAGGGCCTCGGGATCGCCCGCCCACAAGATGCGGAAGCTGCCCTTGGCCTTCTCGCCCTTGGTGAAGACGAGCAGGCCGCCCAAGTCGTGACGGGGCAGCAGCCACTGCCCGTCGAGGGCGGCGACGGCGACGGGGACGACGCCCGCCACCAAGGCCGAAGCGGCCAGGAGCGAGCCCACCTGTCGTAGGCCGAGGCGGTAGCCGGGCAGGTCGGACTCGAAGGCCACCCGACCGAGCCCGGCCGAGAGGGCGAGGGCCACCGCGGCCGGCGCCAAGACGATCTCCGGGCTCGGGACGGGGAACGGCAGCCAGCCCCGTCCGCCCACCACGACAACAGCCCAACAAGCCAACGCCACCATCCAGAGGCGAGTGGCCGCACCCAGACGCCAACGACTGCCGATGATCAACGGAAGGGCCGCCACCACGACGAAGGCCCAGCCGAGGGGGGCGGCGCCGATCGGGCCCGTCT
>JAUTXA010000082.1 GCA_030838265.1 Actinomycetota bacterium
AGCGCTTCGGGTCGTCGATCGACGAACCGGTCTGCACGCAGAGCAGGGCGTCGTGGGAGATCGAGTCTTCGCGGTGGGTGTAGTGGCTGTCGTTGGTGGCGAGCAGCGGCGCGCCGATGGCCCGAGCGATCTCGATGAGCTGCGGGTTCGTCTGGCGCTGCTTGGCCAGCCCGTGATCCTGGAGCTCGACGAAGAGGTTGTCCCGTCCGAAGATGTCCTGGAGCCGGGCCGCCTTCTTCTTAGCCCCCTCGAAGTCGTCGTTGAGGAGGGACTGGAGGACGACGCCACCGAGGCAACCGGTCGTGGCGATGACGCCTTCGTGATGCTGGGCCAACATGTCCCAGTCGACCCTGGCCTTGTAGTAGTAGCCCTCGAGATAGGCGTCGCTCGAGAGCTTCATGAGGTTGCGGTAGCCCAGCGTCGTCTCGGCCAGGAGGGTCAGGTGGTAGTAGAGCTTCTGGCCCTCGCCGCCGTCGCCGCCCGTGTCGTCCATGCGGCCCCGGCGGGTGGGGCGCTCGTGTCGGCTCTCTTGGGCCATGTAGGCCTCGGTGCCGATGACGGGGGTGATCCCGGCGTCGTTGCAGGCCCGGTAGAAGTCGAGGACCCCGTACATGTTGCCGTGGTCGGTGATGCCGATGGCCGGTTGCCCGTCGGCCACGGCGGCGGCCACGACGTCACTCACCCGGGCCGCACCGTCGAGCATCGAGAACTCGGTGTGGGTGTGAAGGTGGGTGAAGGAGTTCGCCACGTGCCCCGCTCGTGCCTGGAATCAATTATCCACAGGCCTGTGCATGACCCTGTGGATGAGTTACACCGCTGTTATTCGCCACCGTACCGCACTGACCCGGCGGCGGGAACCCCTCTCTCCCCCCTTGCCGGGTCGTGGGCACTCGGTAGTGTGCCGGGGCCGTGGCCGACTTCGATCCCGCCTCCGACCCCGACGTGATCGCCCTGTTCGCGGCTGAGGCTGAAGACCGTGTCCTGCGCCTCGCCGCCTGCCTCGACTCCGTGGCCGACGGCGACCGCCCGGCCCTCGACACCTGCCGGCGCGAGGCCCACACCCTCAAGGGGACGGCGGCGATGATGGGCTTCGCGTCCGTCGCCGAGTCGGCCCGCCGCATCGAGGCCTTCCTCGGCCGCGACGACGTCCCGCCCGACGTCGACGCCGTGCGCACCGAGCTGACCGAGCTGGCGCGCCTCGTCGCCACCGCCACCACCCCCGGCGCTCCGCCCGCTGACTGACGGCCCGGAGGCGGCTTACAGGTAGGTGCCGGGACGGGCGGTGGCGCCTTCTTCCGCGCCGGCGGGGAGGCTCTGCTGGCGCATGTGCTCGAGTTGGGCCCGGGCCGCCATCTGCTGGGCGAACAACGTGGCCTGGATCCCATGGAACAGGCCTTCGAGCCAGCCCACCATCTGGGCCTGGGCAATCCGCAGCTCGGCGTCAGTCGGGGTGGCGTCCTCGGCGAAGGGCAGCGCCAGGCGCGAGAGCTCGTCCTGCAGATCGGGCGACAAGCCGGTGGCCAGCTCGCGGACTGACGTCTCGAAGATGTCCTTCAGGCGCTTGCGGCTGGCGTCGTCGAGCGGGCCCTGGCGGATCTCGTCGAGGAGCTGTTTGATCATGCTCCCGATCCGCATGACCTTGGCCGGCTGCTCGACCGCCTCGACATCGGGAGCGGCCTCCGCCTGGGCGGCCGGGCCCCCGGGGGCAACCGGGTCAGGCGTGACGACCTGCACGGCGGTCTGGTCTGCGGGGGACGGAGTCGACGACATGGCTGCATCCTAGGGACCCCCGGCGCCCCGAAAGCCAAGTGGGCCACCTGCCGTACCATGGGACGCGTGAAGGTCTCGACCCGGGGCGACTACGCCAGCCGGGCCCTGCTGTCCCTCGCCCTCCACAGCGACCGGGCCGGGCCGACGGCGGTGCGCGACATCGCCGAGCGCACCGGCCTGCCCCAGCCGTACCTCGAGCAGATCCTGCTGGCTCTCAAGGGCGCCGGCCTAGTGCGCTCGAAGCGAGGAGTGGGCGGCGGCTATGTGCTGGCGCGGGAGCCGGCCGAGATCACCCTCGGGCAGATCGTGAGCGCGGTCGACGGCCCGATCGCGGCCGGCGACTTCGGCGAGCCCCACCAGAACGGGGCGTGCGACCACGAGGGCCAGTGCGCCCTGCTCGCCGTGTGGGCCGAGGTCGGCCGCCACATGCGCGACCACCTCGACTCCTTCACCCTGGCCGACATGGCCGCCCAGGCCCAGGGCCGCGGCGTCGCCGTCTCGCCGTTGACCTAGGCGCGCCAACCGACCACTGCGCTAACCCAGCGCCCCCAGTACGGCGGCCAAGTTGTCGGGCAGGGGCGAGTCGAAGTGGACGCGCTGGCCTGTCGTCGGGTGGTCGAACGCCAGGTGGGCGGCGTGGAGGAAGGGACGGCCAACCGTGATGGCGGGCCGCCGGCCCCGGTAGCGGGCGTCGCCCACGACGGGGTGGCCGATGGCCGAGAGGTGGACACGGATCTGATGGGTGCGGCCGGTCTCGAGCGAGCACTCGAGCTCGGTCGTCGGCACCGGCAGCTCATGGCGATCGATCACGCGGTAGTGGGTCCGGGCCTCGCGACCCTTGCGGGAGACCGCCATCCGCGTCGGGTCGCCGCCTGACCGGCCCACCTTGGCGTCGATCACCCCCGACTCTGACTCGAAGGTCCCCCATGCCAACGCCCGGTACCGGCGGTCGACCTTCCGCTGCGACAGCTGGTCGACCAGCGAGTCGTAGGCCTGCGGGGTCCGGGCCACGACGAGGAGACCCGACGTGCCCTTGTCGAGGCGGTGGACGATGCCGGGACGGTCGGGCGCCCGCTCGGCCAGGGCGGCGAGGTCGGGGAAGAGGGCGAGGAGGCCGTGGACGAGGGTTCCGGTGAGGTTGCCCGACCCCGGGTGGACGACGAGGTCAGCGGGCTTGTCGACCACGATCACCGACTCGTCGACGAACACGACCGGCACCTCGACCGACGGGTCGGCCCCCAACACGCGCACCGGCCGATCAGGGACCTCGACCGCCACCACTTCGCCCTCCGCCACCTTCCGGCTCCTCGTCTGCACCGGGACGCCGTTGATGCTGACCGCGCCGGCGTCGACGAGGGCGGTGACCTCCGAGCGGGCCAGGCCGGTGAGGAACGCCACCACTCGATCGATGCGCTCCCCCGCCAGGGCGGCCGGCACCGTCTCGTTCACGCCGTCGCCTTCTCGCGCTCCCAGCTGGCCAAGGCGAGCAGGAAGGCTCCTATCACGATGGCCGTGTCGGCCACGTTGAACACGGGCCACCACCCGAAGTCGATGAAGTCGATCACCGCTCCGTGGTTGTGGCGGACGATCCGGTCGACCAAGTTGCCCGCCGCCCCACCGAGGAGCAGCCCGATCGCCACCGCGCCGACCACGGTCGTGACCGTGCGGCCCGCTCGCAGGAGCACGAGCAGCAGCACGACGCCGACCGCCATGAAGACGGGCGCCATCCCCCGGCCGATGCTGAAGGCGGCGCCCGAGTTGAACGAGAGGTTGAGCCTCAGAGTCCAGAACAGGTGGACGGGACCGTCGCTCAGAGACCGGACCGCCAGTGTCTTGGTGACCTGGTCGGCCACCAGCACCGTGACCGCGACAGCCGCCACCATCGGGACGCGTCGCCGGCGGGAGGCGGGAGCCGCCGGGCGCACGTCCATCAGCGCCGGGACAGGCCCCCGCTCTTGCAGGCGACGCAGAGCCGGGCATGAGGCAGGGCCCGCAGGCGGGCCTTGGGGATGTGCTGGCCGCAGTTCTCGCAGATGCCGTAGGTGCCCAGCTCGAGCTTGCCCACGGCGTAGTCGATCTCCTCGACGGCCAGCCGGGCCTGGGCGGACATGGCCAGATCGCGCTCGCGGTCGATCACGGTGGTCCCGCCTTCACCCGACTCC
>JAUTXA010000093.1 GCA_030838265.1 Actinomycetota bacterium
TGCGTGGGCCCCATGTCCACCGTCGCCTCCTCGCCGGCAGCGTACGTCCCTCACAGTTCCTGCGGGCGTGGGAGACTGCACCGGCGGGGGCCGTGGCGCCTGCGGGAGGGCCCATGGGGAGCCAGAGCAGCATCGCCTGGCGCACGGCCGCGTTTGCCACTCTCCTCTCCGCCGGATGCAGCTCGGGACCGGCGGCGCCCCCGGTGGCCCGATGGGCGGACGACCACACGGTCACCGTGGCGTCGTTCGACTTCGCCGAGAGCCGGCTGCTGGCCGAGCTGTACAACCAGGCGATCGAGGCCGGCGGTTACGACGTCCGCCGGGCCTTCGACCTCGGGCCCCGCGAGCTCGTGGCGCCGGGCCTCGCCCTCGGTCTGGTGGACCGCCGGTTCGAGCGACCCGAGCAGCTGCCGCCGAACCTTCGTAGCACCCGGTTCTACCTCTTCGCCGGCGGCTGGGTGACCTACCACTTCGCGTTCGAGGGGGGAGCCACCGCGGCGATGATGTTCGACGTCGATCGGGCGCTGGGCGCCCAACCCCGCGCCGAGCTGGTCGCCGAGGTCCGCGACCGGAACGGGCTGCGCCTCTGCGGCGCCGGCGCCGGCTGCCCGGGGGGATCATGACCCTCGCCCCGGTGAGGCATGGGGTCGAGCCGTCGGAGCTGAGCCCGCCGGGCGAGCGCTACTACCGCCATCCCGGCGACGCCGTGCGGCTCGTGCTCTGGGGTGCGGCGGCGACGGCGTTGGTCGCGGCCGTGGGAGTCGGTACCGCGACCAGCGGGGGCGCGACGACGGATCTGGGCCGGGCCGCCGCCCGGGTACCCGCGGCCATCCGGGAGCTGAGCCTGGCCCTGATCCAGGTGGCGGCGGTGTTTGTTCCTCTGGCGGTCCTCGGCCCCATCCTGGCTCGCCGGCGGTGGCGGCGCCTCGGTCTCGTCCTGTTGGCGGCCGGCGGCGGTGCCCTGTTGCTGCTGGTGCTGGACGCGGCACTGCCGCTGCACGGGCGGCTGCCCGGGGCGGTGACGTCGGGCACCTGGCTGGCCTCCACCCGGTTCCCCTCCCTGGCCTACGTGGCCGGCGCCTGCGCCGTGGCCATGGTGGGCAAGCCCTGGCTCGGCCGCTCGTGGCGGCGCGCCGCCGACATGTCGCTCGCCGCCCTCGCGCTGGTCATGGCCGTCGCCGGCAGCGCCGGCGTACCCGAGCTGGCGCTGGCGCTCGCGGCCGGCGGCGTGATCGGCACCACGATGCTCGTCCTGTTTGGCGCACCGAACCGGCGCCCGGCGCCGGCCGCCGTCGCCGTGGCCCTTCGGGATGCCGGTCTCCCCGTGGCCCGGCTCACGCTCGAACGAGCCGAGGGCGGGCGGGCGGACCTGTACACCGCCGAGACGGTGGACGGCCGGCACAGCTTCGTGAAGGTCTTCGGCCGTGACAGCCGCGACGCCGACGTGCTGTACCGGGGGTACCGGGCCCTGCTGCTGCGGGGAGCGAGCGACAACTGGCCTTCGGCGTCGCTCAAGCACGACGTCGAGCACGAGGCGTTCCTCCTGATGCTCGCCGGCCAGACCGTCCGATGCCCGCGGGTCGAGGTGCTGGCGCCGCTCGGGGACGGTTCGATGGCCCTCGCCCTCGAGCACGTCGCCGGCCGCCGGCTCGACGCCCTGTCCCCGGAGGAGATGGACGGCGACCTGCTCGCCGCGGTCTGGCGCGAGGTGGCAACGCTCCATGCCGCCCGCCTTTCCCACGGCGCCTTGCGGGCCGCCAACGTCCTGGTCGCCGATGGCCGTCCGGTCATCATCGACCTCGGTGCTGCCGACGAGTCGGCCCCCGCCCACCTGCGGAATATCGACCGGGCTGAGTTACTCGCCTCGCTGGCCGCCCTGGTCGGCGCCGACCGGGCGCTCGGCTCGGCCCGCGCCGTCCTCGGACCGGCCGAACTTGCCGCCGCCGCTCCCTACCTGCAGCCGCTGGCCCTCTCGAGCGCTACCCGCAGACAGGTCCCCAAGGACGTCCTCCACGAGCTTCGGTCGGCCATCACCGCGGCTACCGGTGACGACGAGCTACCGCTGGCTCGACTGGTACGGGTTCGGCCGCGGGACGTGGTGACCCTCGTCGCCCTCATGGGCGCCTTCTACTTCCTGCTGCCCCAGCTGGCCAACGTCGACGACAGCTTCCACGCCCTGGGGTCGGCCAACTGGGCGTTCCTGCTCGTGTGCGCGCTGATGTCGGCCCTGACCTATGTCGCCGCCGCGGTGGCGCTCGCCAGCGGCGTGCGCGAGCACGTCCCGCTGGTCCCGACCATCGGCGCCCAGATGGCCTCCTCGTTCGTGAAGCGCATCACCCCCGCCAACATCGGCGGCATGACGTTGAACGTCCGGTTCCTCCAGAAGGCCGGCGCCGAGCCGACCGAGTCGGTGACGGCCGTCGGTCTCAACTCGGTGGCCGGGGCCGTCGTGCACGCCGTGCTCATCGCCGTGTTCTTCACCCTGGCCGGGCAGGGAGGCAAGGATGCGTTCGCCCTCCCGGGCGGGAGCAAGCTGCTCGTGGTGATCGCCGTCGTACTGGCGCTGGCCGGGGCCGTGGCCGCCACCCGGCGCGGGCGCCGGCTGGTGAAAAGGCGAGTGATCGGTGCTCTCAGGCGGTCGTTGGCCAGTGTGGCGCTGCTCGCCAGGTCGCCGGCCAGGCTGGTCGCCCTCTTCGGCGGGTCGGCCGGCGTGACGCTCGCCTACATCGGGGCGCTGGCCGCGGCGGTGGCCGCGTTCCACGGGAACCTCCGCATCGCCACGGTCGGCGCCGTCTACCTCGGCTCGTCGGCCATCGCCGCCGCCGCGCCCACCCCGGGCGGCCTCGGTGCCCTCGAGGCGGCGCTGGTCGCCGGGCTCACCGGCGTGGGGATGGGGTCCGGCGAGGCGGTCGCCGCCGTCCTCAGCTACCGGCTGGTGACCTACTGGCTCCCGATCCTCCCGGGGTGGATCAGCTTCCGCGTCCTCGAACGCCGCGGCTACATCTGAGGCCCCTGAAGCGCCGTGGCCCGACCAATCACCCTCCCCCCTCCCGAGGCGCCGCCCGTCGTCACGCCCTCGACCGAGGTTGCGCAGCCGTCGCGCTACCGCCGCCCGACCGACGTCCTGCGGCTGATCGCCGGCGCCCTCGTCCTGTCGTGCCTCCTTGCCCTGGGAGCGCTGCTGCCGCGGCAGTTGCTCGGCTCAGGCGCCGGCGTGGCCACCTGGGCCGGACCGGGCAGCGAGGCCGGACGACTGCTGGTGGCGCTGGTGCACGTGGCCGGCGCATGCGCCACGGCCCTCGTCGTCGTCGTGCTCCTGGGGCAGCGGCGTTTCCGCCTGCTGGCGACGCTGGCCGCCGGGGCTGTGGTGGCGATGGTGGCCATGGCGGCTCTGGACCATCTGGTGGGCCGGACCCCACCGGCGCGCCTCACCGCCAATCTTGACCACCGGGCCTGGCTCGCC
>JAUTXA010000094.1 GCA_030838265.1 Actinomycetota bacterium
GGTTTGCCCTCCCCGCCCCAGTGCCAGGCAGCCACGTAGCTGAACTCGTCGTCGTTGCGGAGGGCTTCGCCCTCCTCGGTCTGGCTCTCCTCGCGGAAGTGGCCGCCGCAGGACTCGGTGCGATGCAGGGCGTCGATGCACATCAGCTCGGCCAGCTCGAAGAAGTCGGCGACCCGGCCGGCCCGCTCGAGGCTCTGGTTCAGCTCTTCGTTCTCGCCCGCCACCTTGACGTCGGCCCAGAACTCGGCCCGCAGCTCGGGGATGCGGTCGAGGGCCTTGCGCAGGCCGGCGTCGTTGCGGCCCATCCCGCAGTAGTCCCAGAGCAGCAGGCCGAGCTCGCGATGGAACGAGTCGGCTGTCCGCTTGCCGTTGATCGACAGGAGCTTGTCGACCTGCTGGCGAACCTGGTTCTCGGCCTCGGCGAACGCCTCGTGCTCGGTGGTGACCGGGGCTCGCCCTGATTGGGCCAGGTAGTTGCCGATGGTGGCCGGGAGGATGAAGTAGCCGTCGGCCAGGCCTTGCATGAGCGCCGAAGCGCCCAGGCGATTGGCCCCGTGGTCGGAGAAGTTGGCTTCGCCGGCGACGAAGAGCCCGGGGATGGTGCTCATGAGGTCGTAGTCAACCCAGAGCCCGCCCATCGTGTAGTGGATGGCCGGGTAGATGCGCATGGGGACCTGGTACGGGTCCTCGTCGGTGATGCGCTCGTACATCTCGAACAGGTTCCCGTAGCGCTCGGCGATGACGTTGCGACCGAGGCGCTCGATGGCGTCGCTGAAGTCGAGGTACACGCCGCGCCCGCCGGGACCGACACCGCGACCGGCGTCGCACACCTCCTTGGCGTTGCGCGACGCCACGTCGCGGGGCACCAGGTTGCCGAAGCTCGGGTACTTCCGCTCGAGGTAGTAGTCCCGGTCCTCCTCGGGGATCTGGTTGGGCGGTCGGTCGTCGCCCGCCTTCTTCGGGACCCAGATGCGTCCGTCGTTGCGGAGGGACTCCGACATCAGGGTGAGCTTCGACTGGTGGTCGCCGCTGACCGGGATGCACGTGGGGTGGATCTGGGTGAAGCAGGGGTTGGCGAAGAGGGCGCCCTTGCGGTGGGCCCGCCAGATGGCAGTGGCGTTGCAGCCCCGGGCGTTGGTCGACAGGTAGAAGGCGTTGCCGTAGCCACCGGTGGCCAGGATGACGGCGTCGGCCACGTGGCGTTCGATCTGGCCGGTGACGAGGTCGCGGGTGATGATGCCGCGCGCCACCCCGTCGACCAGCACGACGTCGAGCATCTCGGTGCGGGTGTTCATGTGGACCTTGCCGGCACCGATCTGGCGCTCGAGGGCCTGGTAGGCGCCGAGCAGCAGCTGCTGGCCGGTCTGGCCCCGGGCGTAGAAGGTGCGCGAGACCTGGGCGCCACCGAAGGAGCGGTTGTCGAGCAGGCCGCCGTACTCGCGGGCGAAGGGGACGCCCTGGGCCACGGCCTGGTCGATGATGTTCACACTCAGCTGGGCCAGGCGGTAGACGTTGGCTTCGCGGCTGCGGTAGTCGCCGCCCTTCACCGTGTCGTAGAAGAGGCGCCAGATCGAGTCGCCGTCGTTGCGATAGTTCTTGGCTGCGTTGATGCCGCCCTGGGCCGCGATCGAGTGGGCCCGGCGCGGGCTGTCCTGGTAGCAGAAGCAGCTCACGTCGTAGCCCAGCTCAGCCAGGCTGGCGGCGCCGGCGCCACCGGCCAGGCCGGAGCCCACCATGATCACGCGGTAGCGCCGCTTGTTGGCTGGGTTGACCAGCTTCATGTCGAAGCGGTGCTGATCCCACAGCTCGTTGATGGGGCCGGTCGGCAGGTGGGCGTCGAGGGGCTCGCTCGCCTCTCGCCAGTGGGTCGGCGTAGGGGTCGCGGGCTCGACGGGAGCCTCGGGCGCTTCGGGGGTGTCGATGGTCATCGCTGGTCTCCGGCGCTATCGGACGAGGCCGAAGGCGACAGCCAGGGGCACGGCGCTGAACCCTCCGGCGATGATGACGGCAAGAGCGGTCGCGGTGCGGCGGATCACGGGATCCCACCGGGCCCGCTTGATGCCGAGCGTCTGACACGTGCTCCAGGTGCCGTGGTAGATGTGCAGGGCGAGCGCCCCCATGGCCATGAGGTAGAGGATCACCACCGCCGGCCGCTCGAAGCCCGACACCGTATTGGCGTAGATGTCACCCCGCACGTAGTGCGGGTGGATCCCCCACGTGAAGTCGGCCAGGTGGAAGATCAAGAAGAGGAAAATGGCCAGGCCGCCCCAGCGCATCGTCCGGCTGGCGTAGCTGGCCTGCACAACGTCGGTGTGCACGTAGCGCGTCGTCCGGCTGGCCCGGCTGCGGCGGGCGAGCTGGATCGTGAGGCTGACGTGGAGCACGAGGCAGACGAACAGGACGAGGCGAAGGCCCCACAGAAGAAACGACCGCGGGAAGATGGGCTCGCCCATGTCGCGCAGGAACTCGCCGTACTTGTTGACCTGAGTCGGACCCAGGAAGATCTTGAGGTTGCCGACCATGTGGGCGAAGACGAAGCCCAGGAAGACGAGGCCGGTCACGGCGACCAGGATCTTCTTGCCGATGCTCGTCTCGTAGATCCGCGGCGCCCGCTCGATCGTGGTGGTCATCACTGATGAGCCTAGGCAGGCCCGCTCAGAGAGACGTAGTTGGCTGGGCCACGATCTCGGAGTCGTAGCCGCTCGCGGCGGTGACCCCTGCGGCTACCAGTTTCAGGTCGAGCCGGAGGGCCCCGGGAGTCGAGGGCGCTTCGACCTCGACCGACCCGACGCGGACGCAGCTGTCGGCGTCGATGTCGCCCTCCCAGTGCCACTGGCGCTGGGCGCCGGGCCAGCTCAGGGTGGCCGAGACCTGGGCTCCGGGCACTGGGGTTCGCAGGTCGCTCACGACATGGACGTCGAGGTCGATAGGCGCGCCGGTGAGATAGGTCGGACGGGGTCGCTCGGCAACCACGATCACCGGCGCGCACGCCGCGGTCAGGGCGGCCAGCGCCTCTTTGGGCTTGCGGTCGTGGTCGAGGACCGACCACGTGATGGCCGGGTGGCCGTCGGCCAGGGTGTAGTGGCAGAACCCCCCGGCGGGCCGGTACTTCAGTCGGCGCAAGGTCTCGATGTGGAAGCGGATCAGGTCGGCCTGGTAGCGCTGGGTCGCGCCGCGCCATTCGGCGAAGGTGGCGAAGGCGTCGGGGCCCAGGCCCACCCGCTCGAACATCGACCTTTGCAGGTTGTGGGTCCGTCCCAGGCGACGCCAGTCGAGGTCGGGCCAGCGATCGGGCTCGATGAAGTCGTCGCTGTCGGGGATGGCTTGGGCCCCGAACTCGCTGACGAAGCGCACCATGCGCGGAATGCGCGCCGCGAAGCCGGGCAGGTCGCGCTCGTCGCCGTGGTACCAGCCGAAGTACAGGTGGCTGTCGGTGCCGCCCGACGCCGGGTTGGGGAGCACACCCGAGTGGGGGATCACGGGTCGGGTCTTGTCGCTCTTCTCCAGAGCGCGGCCCACCGATCGGTCGAGGATGCTCTTGTTCCAGGTCGGCAGCTCCTGCAGGGCGAAGAACCGTCCCGGTGAGAGGTCGACCTGACCCGGCTCGTTGTCGATGGCAAGGGGCTCGCTGTGGCCGCACCACATGGCGATCGAGGGGTGGTGTCCGAGAAGGTCGACGGCCTCGCGGGCCTGCCGGACGGCCTGCTTGCGGATGCCCTTGTAGCCCCACTGCAGCGGCATGTCCTGCCAGAGGAGGAGCCCGTGGCGATCGGCGGCGTCGTAGACCTCGGGTCTGGTGACATGGGCATGGAGGCGGAGCAGGTCGAGGCCGGCCTCCTTGGCCAGCACCACGTCGGCTTCGAGCTCGTCGGGCTTGGCGTCGGCCAAGGCCATCCGCGTCGGCCCGTGGTTGGCCCCCTTGAGGAAGAGACGCTCGCCGTTGACGGTGGTGATCCAGTTCTTCATGCGGACCTGGCGCAAGCCGGTGCGCAGCTGTCGCCGGTGGCTCACCCGGTCGCCCATGTCGGTTTCGGTGTCGGCGCCGTCGGCGTCGGCCAGGACGACCTCGACGCTGACGTCGGTCAGGTTGGCCGGACCCAAGGCGTGGGGCCACCACAGCGACGGTGACTCGACCCCGACGCGCCACTCGATGCGGTTCTCGCCCGCGGCCAACGTGTGCTCCTCGACGAAGCCGGTGTCGCCGACCGTGGTGCGCAGCTGGACGGTGGTGGCGTCGGCCGCGTCGAGCAAGGTGCGGAAGGTCAAGATGGCGAGCTGGGTGGTCGCCTCGGCGCACAGCACCCGCAGCCGCGAGATCCGCACCGGGCCCGTCTCCTCGACGCGCACCGGCCTCCAGATGCCGCCGGGGTTCCAGTCGGGGTCGAGGCAGTCCCAGTGCTCGAACACTCCGGTGATGTTGCGCTTGGCCGTCTTGTCGGTTGGCCGGTTGCAGGCCACCTCGATGCCGAGGACGTGCTCGCCCTGCTTCCCGAGGGCCTCGGTGACCTCGAAGTCGTGGGGGAAGAAGTAGCCCTCGGTGTCGCCCACGTACGAGCCGTCGAGCCAGACGTCGGTCTGGTAGAAGGCGCCGTCGATGACGAGCCACTGGCGGTTGCCCGGTGCCGCCGCCGGCTCGGTCTCGAAGCGGCGGCGGTAGAGGAGGGGCCCGTCGTGGTCGGCGAAGGCCGGGTTTGACCGCCAGTGGCCGGGGACCTCGATCTCGGCCCACCACGAGTCGTCGAAGTCAGGCTCCGGATAGCGCCGCCGCAAACCCTCGTCGGCGCCCACGGCCAACCAGGTCCCCGACAGATCCATTGTCCGCCGAGGCTACCGGCCCCGTCCCGCGCCGGTTCTGGCACCGGATGTGGTCGCCCCAGCGACCAGATCTGGTGCCAGAACCGGAAGGGGAGGGTGGACCCTTCCTACGTGGGGAAGGCCATTGACGAGGTCAGGGTCGAGTCTTGGTCGGCCGAGCCGTAGATGATCTCGAGGTTCTTGGGTTGGGTGTCGGTCGTGCCGGCCGAATTGCCCAACTGGACGACGACGTTGCTGAGGGCGACGAAGCTGGCGTCGGGGATGGTCACGTCGATGGCGGTCGGGTTGGGTCCGACGTCGACCAGGAAGGTGGGCGACACCCATGAGGTGCCCTCGGTGTGGCCCAGTCGGGCGGTCCCGTCGACGAAGAGCTCGACGCTCAGCGGCACCTTGGTGACCCCCGGCGCGCTCGGCGCCGAGACCAGCAGGTGCAAGGTCATCGGACCCGAGAGCTTCACGGCGCCGCGGTGGCTCCAGTAGGCGAGGAGCGGGTTGGCCGCCGCGCCGGGGTTGCCGAAGCGAGAGCTCGACTGGGTCTTGGGCGGCCCGGTCGGCGTCGAGGTGCCCATGGTCGGGCCCCCGTCCGCCCCACCGAAGTCGGCGGCCCGGCTGGCCTCGCCCGCGGGCGAGACGGAGTCGAAGTGGAAGGTGGTTGACGACGAGGGGCCCCACGACAGGCCGGTGGGCGGCTCGGTGGTCGGCGGGGCATAGCCGTCGAGGCGGGGTCCGTCACCGAGGTTCGAGTTGCCCTCGAGGAAGCCGATGCCGTTGACCGCGTCGGCGTGGGCCCCCGTGTACTTCAAGATGTAGAGACCGTTGCGGATGTCGACGAAGTAGACGTAGGTGTCGGCGCCCTGGTGGTTGAGGATGGGGTAGCTCCACGCCACCACCTTGTTGCGGCCCATCGACAGCGCCGGGTCCTCGGTGGCCACGCTCGACAAGGGCTCGGCCGAGAAGACGCCGGCTTGCGTCGGATGGGACGGGTCGCTGAGGTCGATGGCCTGCAGGCCGCCCGAGTGCCAGGTCACGAAGGCCAGGTTGTTGAGAATCGTGGGGTTGTGGCTGGCGTAGCTGGTCGACAGTCGGTTGGTCGGGTCGACGCCGTCGACGGTGGCGCAGAACGACGGGTCGTTCTCGGCGATCTTGTACTCGGCCGCCACCGCGGGATGCGTCTCGTCGGCCACGTTGATGGTGCGGGCCCATCCCCACGGGCAGCCGTGGACGCCCTTGCCCAGCTGCAGTGGCGTGAGGGCGTCGCCGTAGACCTCGTCGGTGGTGAAGGCGTACTGCGTGCCGGGGATCTTCACCGCCGAGTGGGTGCCGGGGCTGCCCCACGACGCACGATTGGCGACCGGGGTGCGCGCCGTGATGGGGACGGGCGCAGTGGCGGCGGGGTTGGTGAGCACGCTGGTGTCGAGGACCATGAAACCGCCGCCGAGATAGGCCAGGTAGGCCCGGGTGCCGTCGGCGCTGACGCTGAGCGAGTGGAGGCGGACGTCCTGGGTCTCGCGCACGTCGGCGGGGAAGTCGGCGTTGGCGCTCCAGTGCGACAGCTCGACGGCGGGCTGGCCCGCGGCCACGCCAGAGATGTCGGTGACGGTGAGGTTCGACGAAGTGGTCGAGCTCAGCGGGGTCGTGAAGTAGAGGAGGGCCCGCCCGGGATGGGCCGGGTTGGGGTCGACCCAGAGGAAGAACTCATGAGGGGTCTGGCTGGGGTTGTAGCTGCCGAGCAGGGTGGGGTGCTCGGGGTCGGCCAGGCTGTAGAAGAAGAAGCCGTCGTTGATGCCCGTCGCCAGGTCGGTGACCGGGTCGCACGCGTGGATCTGGCTGCTGCACGCGAAGTCGAGGACGATCAGGATCTTCTGCGAGGGCCACACGCGCAGCTCGCGAGAGGTCTGGCCGTCGAGGCCCTGGCTCGGGGCCCCGATCTCACCGGCGTCGCGGATGTTGGCCGGGTCGGTCGTATCGCGGATGAGGATCGTCGGGTGGGGGTGGCCGTTGAACGAGTCGGTCCGGCTCCCGACGTACGCGTAGGTCTTGCCTGACGCCGCGTCGTTGTAGAGGGCCGGCGCCGCGTTCATGCCCCGGGCCAGCAGGGGGTCGTGGCCGACCAGCTCGAACCCGCTCGCCACCTGGGCGTTCTGCGGGCTGCCGGCATGGCCCGGCAGCTGCGTTGTGGCGAGGCCCCCGATGAGCAGGACGGCCAGCACCACGCGAGCCCACGAAAGATGAAAGCGACGGACGACAGACATGACCCCAGCGACCTCCCCGGTCGACGTACCTGTGTCCTACTTCGCCCCGATTGCCGGGTTCACCTGCTGCGGCCCGCTCTGGGCTACCCGCAGCCCCCGCCCAGGCCAAAGGTCCAGAGGATGGCGCCTGTGGCTCCGGAGATGACGAACTCCTTCGAGTACGCACCCAGCTTGAAGTAGATGAGCTTCAGATCAGGGACACCGTCGCCGTCTAGATCCGGGGTGGCCTCTGCCATGGGGACGCAGCTCGCGCGACCCGATGGCACGGTGGAGGTCCAGAGGGCGGCGCCGGTCCTCCCGTCGACTGCCGTCGCGAATCCTCCTACCGGGGACATCAGCAAGTCTGTGCCGGCACCATCGAAGCTGGCCGTCAGCGTCGCGGGGGCGGACGTCCACGTCAGGAGGTCGGCCCCTGTTGCTCCGGACACGGTCCGCCACTCGGACAATCCAGGCCCACAGCTGAGGAGGTGCGCGTCAGAGCAGTCCTTCCGGACGACGTGATCGACCCAATCTGACAAGCCGTCTCCGTCGACGTCGCCGGCGGTTCGATCCGTCGACGTGGAGGAGTACGCCGGATAGGTGCCAGCCGGACCCGACGGCGGCGGAGGCAGGAAGACGTCGTAGATGATCGTGCCGCTCGCGGTCATCGCGACGTGCTCTCGCTCACCCGTCGCCTGGTCGAGCAGCATGCCTCCGAAGTCGGTCAGCCCATCGCCGTTGATGTCCCCGACTGCCGCGCCTTGGTTTCCGCCAAGGTCCTGGGTCAACACCACGGTCCCCGAATTGCCATCGACGACAGCGTCCAGTCGAGGATTGCCGTCCTCTGTCATGAGGAGATCGGGGTGGCCATCGCCCGTGGCGTCGGGAACTGTTTCGATCCTCGACGTCGGTCGGAGAACGGGTAGTGGTCCGACATCGAACAGGGACGCACCGGACTCGCCGCGTCGGACGTGGAGGAAGTTGCCCGTGCCGCGGAGCTCGGCAACGCCGTACTCGGCCAAGCCATCGCCCGTGAGATCGCCGAGCGCCCTCAAGGCGACGTACCAATCGGGTGTGTTCGCGACCCCGACCATGGTCTGGTACGCCAGGGTGCCGTCCGCGCCGTCAAAGACCAACACCGCGACTTGGTTCTCGGTTGCGACCGTCTTGGCCTTCAGGTGAAAGGCGAGGACCACGTCTTCTGCCGCGCCCCCGACGACGTTGGCCACGACATGGCCGACGGGCGTCACATCAAGCGAGAAGCCGAGGTTCTGCGGATGGGCGAGGGCCCGGGTCCAGATCGGCTGTCCAGTGGGACCGAGGGCCACGACGACCGAGGCGCCGGTCACCGAGGCGCTCGACTCGTTTATCCCGTAGACGCCGGGCTGGCCGCTACCCGGTCCCACGGTCGCCGGGACCACGTCGGAGTAGCGATTTTGCGCCGTCCAGAGCACGGTGCCGTCGACGCCGCGCCGGGCCTCGATGTTGGCGTCCGAGAGCACGCCGTGAACCACGTCCGGATACGTCCGCACGATGACGTCCGGCCGCCCATCGCCGTCGAAGTCACCCGCCGGCAACAAACTCGAGGTCGCGGCGGGACCGTCCGCCCGACTCGCCCGCGGGCGGACGAGATGCCCGCCACAAACGAGCATTGCGGCGATAGAGACCGCCACCGCGTTTCTCCCCAGCCTCATCTGACCCCTGCCTCTCCTCGCCCTGTTTCGGCCTGATTCGTGACGATTGTTGCGATCTCCTGCTTGGCCTAGTTCGCGAGCACGAACGCAACGCATCCCGCGTAGGCTCCCAGCCATGAGCTCTCGTCCTGCCACCCTCGGCCAACTCCGCGAATCGGGATGGGAGTCCGTCCCGATCAAGGAAGAGGTGCGTCGCAACGCGGCGGCTCGCATCGCCGCTGGTCAGCCCCTGGTCGAGGGCGTGCACGGCTACGAGGAGACCGTCCTTCCCCAGCTCGAGAACGCCCTCCTCG
>JAUTXA010000099.1 GCA_030838265.1 Actinomycetota bacterium
CCCACACCGCGACTCGGCCGGCCTTGAGCTTCGACATCGACCCCTCGGCGTTGGTGTAGCCGCCGTTGCGGGACAGCCACGCCGCCCGCCACACGAGCAGCCGTGCCGCGTCGATCTCGGTGATCATGTCGGCGAGCATGAAGGCGATCGCCTGGTTCTCGACGATCGCCTTGCCGAAGGCGTGGCGTTCCTTGGCATAGGCCAGCGCCTCCTCGTAGGCGGCCCGGGCGATGCCCACGGCCATGGCGCCCACGGCGGGACGGGTGGCCTCGAAGGTGGCCATGGCCGGCTGCTTCTCGCCCGTCTTTTGACCCTCGCGGGCCTTGGCCAGCTTGTGATCGAGCTTCTCCTTGCCCCCGAGAAGGTTGGCCCCCGGGACCTTGCAATCGTCGAGGACGACCTCAGCGGTGTGGGACGCCCGGATCCCGTGCTTCTTGTACTTCTGGCCCTGGGAGATGCCCGCCGTCCCCCTCGGGATCACGAAGCTGGCCTGGCCCCGTGACCCGAGCTTCGAGTCGACGGTGGCGGTCACCACGTGCAGGTCGGCGATGCCGCCGTTGGTGGCCCAGGCCTTGGTGCCGTTGAGGGTCCACGTGTCGGTGGCCTCGTCGTAGACGGCCTTGGTCTTGAGCGACGAGACGTCAGAGCCGGCGTCGGGCTCGCTGACGCAGTAGGCCGCGATCTGGATGTCGTCGGGCCCGGTGCCGAAGCACTGCGGCACCCACTCGAAGACCTGCTCCGGCGTGCCGTTGGCGGCGATGCCGGCGGCGGCCAGGCCCGAGCCGAAGATCGACAGCCCGATGCCGGCGTCGCCCCAGAACAGCTCCTCGAGGGTGAGGGGAAGGGTCAGCCCGCTGGGGTCGCTCATCGAGGCGTTGGCGAAGAAGTCGAAGGAGTACAGGCCGATCTTGGCCGCCTCCTGCACGATCGGCATCGGGAACTCTTCGCGCTCGTCCCACTCGTGGGCGGCAGGGCGCACGACGCTCTCGGCGAAGTCGTGGACCCACTTCTGGATCTGCTGCTGGTCCTCGTTCAGCTCGAGGGAGAAATCACCCATGGCGCGTACCTCTGTCGGGGGAAGGGACGGGGCTGTGCTGCGTAGTTACCGAACGGTAACAAAACCCGTCCGTCGGCGGCAATCCGTCCCGGTGCCTACGATCCGGGTGATGCGAGCCGTCAGCGTGCTGCCCGGAGGCGAGCTGGCGGTCGTCGACAAGCCCGACCCCACACCAGGCGAGGGCGAGGTCGTGATCGCCGTCGAGCGGTGCGGGATCTGCGGAAGCGACCTCCACCTGAAGAGCTCGGGCCTCATCGGGCCGGGCGCGGTCATGGGCCACGAGTTCTGCGGACGGGTGGTCGATCGGGGGGCCGGCACCGACGGCGTGGCCGAGGGCGATCTGGTCTCGGTGCTGCCGTCCGGTCGGTGCGGCGTCTGCGCCCTGTGCGTGAGCGGACGGTCGGAGCTGTGCCCGGCCCAGGCGATGACGGCGATCGGTTTGGGCTTCAACGACGGCGCCTATGCCGAGTTCTGCAAGGCGCCCGTCCGGTCGTGCTACCCGATTCCGGACGGCATGACGGTCGAGCAGGGGGCGTTGGTCGAGCCCTACGCGGTGGCCCTGCACGCCGTCCATCGCAGCCGGGTGGTGGCGGATCCCGGCCTGAAGGTTGGCGTCATCGGTGCCGGTCCCATCGGCCTGCTCACGGTGGCCGCCTTGCGTGGTGAGGGGGCGACCAACGTGGTGGTGGCGGAGCGGGCCGAAATGCGGGCCGAGCTGGCCTCGTCGATGGGGGCCGCGTCGCTGGTGAGCAACGCCGGCGCTCTGGCCACCGCCTTCGGCGGCGAGCAGCCCGACGTCATCTTCGACTGCGCCGGGTCACCGTTGACACCCCCGCTGGCCCTCGAAGCGGTGACCGCGGGTGGCGAGATCGTGCTGGTCGGCGTGGTCGACATCGGCCAGACCCTCGACATGCCCGGCCTGCTCTGGATCATCAAGCAGGTCGACGTCCGGTCGTCGATCGCCTACACCGACGAAGAGTTCGGCCAGTCGGTCGACGCGGTGGCCAAGGGCGTCATCGACCCCGCGGTCCTCGTCAGCGACACCCGTCCCCTCGCCGCCGCCCAGGCCAGCTTCGACGACCTGGCCGCTGGTCGCGCCGTCAAGCTGTTGCTGTCTCCCGCCCTCGGCTAGCTCGCCCGACATGCCCGCGGGGCGAGTCAGGGGTGGGCGCGGAGGTCGGGTCGGGAGGCGACCAGGACGGCGGCGAGAGCCATGAAGGCGGCACCGACGAGATAGGGGACGGGGACGCCGGCGTGTTGGAACAGGAAGCCGCCGGCCATGGGCCCCACGACGCGGGCCAGCCCGCCGGCCGCCTGCTGCACCCCGAGGACGCCTCCCCGGCGATGGGCGCCGACCCGTCCCGCCACCGCCGACGACAGGGTGGGCGTCACCAGCCCCTGGCCCACCACCAGGAGGAACAGGGCGGGGGCCAGCGTCAACCAGGAGTGGACGAGGGCGAGGGCGACCAGCCCCACGGCGTCGAGGGCCAGGCCGACCAGCATCGTCCCGCCCTCACCCAACCGGTCGACGGCCGGCCCCACCAACTTCACCTGCACGATCGAGAGCACGACCCCGACGGCGGCGAACACGGCCCCCGTCGATGCGATCTTGAGTCCGAGGCGGCGCTCGCCGAAGAGGGAGAAGGTTGCCTCGAACGCCGAGAAGGCGACCAGGGAGGTGAAGGCCACGGCCAGCAGGGCAGTGACGCCGCTGCGGTGCCAGTCGATCCGCTCCAGGACGGGGCCGTGCTCGGCGTGGGCGGCGCCGGGATGGGTCTCGGGCAGGCGGCGGATGGCCATGACGGCGTTGCCGCCGGCGATGGCGGCGGCCAGGAGGAACGGGATCTTTGGACCCCCGAGAGCGGCCAGGCCGCCGATGGCCGGGCCGGCCACGAAGCCCAGCCCGAAGGCGGCGCCCAAGAGCCCGAACAATCGAGCCCGCTGCTCGGGCGGGGCGACGTCGGCCACCGCGGCCTGGGCCACGGAGACGCTGCCGCCCGACGCGCCGTCGATGATGCGGCCCAGGAACAGGATCCAGAGGGCACCGGCCAGGCCGGTCACCAGCGAGCCCAGACAGGTGCCGATCAGCGACACGACCAGCACCGGCTTGCGACCGATCCGATCCGACACCCGTCCCCAGAGCGGTGACGCCACCAGCTGGGCGGCCGAGAACGCGGCCACCAGGCCCGTGGCCGCGGCCGGGCCCGCCCCGAAGCGCTCGGCGTAGAGCGGGAGGATGGGCAGGACGATGCCGAACCCGACGAGATCGAGGGCCACGCTCGTCCAGATGGCGCCGAAACCAGGGGGCAACGGCGCCCGTGGGACAGGGGTCCGGAAACGAGAGGAGTTGCGGCGGCCGGGGGGAACCACCGGCACACAAGATGCGGCACCAGAGGTCTTCGTCAAATTCCACGGATCCGGCAGGAACTCCCACCGTCCGTGGCGAAGAGAG
>JAUTXA010000101.1 GCA_030838265.1 Actinomycetota bacterium
TGCCGCACGCCTGGGCGAAGGCCCGGGCCGCCTCGATGGTGTCGTCGCTGGCTGTGATGGGGCGCACGATCTCGACCAGGGCCATGAGGGGCGCCGGGTTGAAGAAGTGCACGCCGCACACCTTCTCGGGACGACCCGTCTCCATGGCCAGCTCGATCACCGGGAGGGTCGAGGTGTTGGTGGCGATGATCGTGTGGTCGCCGCAGATGCGGTCGAGCTCGTTGAAGAGATGCCGCTTGGCGGCGAGATCCTCGATGATCGACTCGATGACCAGGTCGCAGCCCGCCAGCTCGCTCAGGTCGGAGGTCGTCGTGACCCGGCCGAGGGTGGCCGACTGGTCCTCGGCGCTGAGCTTGCCCTTCTCGACCTGCTTGGCCAGCGACTTCTCGAGGTTGGCGAGCATGGCGTCGGCGGTTTCCTGGCGACGCGACCGCAGCACTACCTCGAAGCCGTTCTTGGCCGCGGCTTCGGCGATGCCCGAGCCCATGATCCCGGAGCCGACAATGCCAACGCGCTTGATCGTCATGAGCGGCAGGTTACCGAGCGGTAACGGGACGGGGCCAAAGCGGCGGGGCCGCTAGCCTGCGCCTCGGCATGGAGCGCGACCGATGACCGAGCAGCCGTGCGGGACCCTCGCCCTCGTCGGCGGGGCCGAATGGCGCGAGGGGTGCACCTTCGACGCCGACCTCGTCGCGGCCAGCGGTGGCACCGAGGTCGCCGTCCTCCCCACGGCGGCCGCCTACGAGCAGCCCGAGGCCGCCGTCCGCTGGGCCGCCGCCTACTTCGAGGGATTGGGCGCGACGGTGAAGCCGGTGATGGTGCTGTCGCGGAGCGATGCTGAGGACGACGAGTTCGCCAAGGTGGTGGCCGACAGCCGATTCCTCTACCTGGGCGGCGGCTCGCCCCTGCACCTGCGCTCTGTCCTCAAGGGATCGAAAGTGTGGGAGGCGATCGTCTCGGCCTGGCGGAGCGGGGCCGTCCTGGCCGGGTCCTCAGCCGGCGCCATGGTGCTGTGCGATCCCATGGTCGACCCGAGGGGCGGGGCCTTCACCCTGGGCCTCGGCCTCATCGAGCAGCTGGCCTTCATCCCCCATCACGACACCTGGTCGCCCGAGAAGGCCAAGCGCACCATCGACCTGGCGGCCAAGGGCCTTCCGGTGGTCGCAGTCGACGAGCGCACTGCCCTGATTCGCGACCCCGCGGGGTCGTGGCGCTCGGCCGGGGCCGGCAGCGTGACCGTCTTCGTTGACGGGCACGAGGCCGGTCTCGAGGCCCTACCTCAGGGCTGAGCCGTGCCCGACGCGGCGCTGCGTCGGGTTAGCTGCGGCGAGAGGTATCGGCGGGGGCGGCCGGCTTGCGGCGGCGCGTGATGGCCCGCTCGAGCCGGTCGAAGAGAGCATCGACGTCACCCGGCAGGTCGTCGGAACGCCGGCGGGAGACGGTGGCGGCGCTAGCCATGTCATCAGTCATGCCCAACTGACTTCGGCGCCACCCCTCGGATCCTTGAGGGGGATGATCCGGGCATGAGAAACGAACCGGGGCGCTCGCCGCGAACTTTTCTCAGCCCGGCCTTCCGGCCCCAGCCGGGTCTGCCGGTCAGTCCGATTCGGTGATGGTGACGGACTCCATGTGGACCGGCTCGCGGGGGGTGCCGGCGCCAGGGGAGCCGATGTCATTGAGGTCTTGGACGACCTCCATGCCCTTCACCACCTTGCCGAACAGTGAGTACTGCGGGGGCAGCCCCATCCCGTCCGGCCCGCTGATGATGAAGAACTGGCTGCCGTTGGTGTTGGGACCGGCATTGGCCATGGCCAGCGACCCCATCTCGTAGCGGCCGGGCTTGGGCAGCTCGTCCTCGAACTTGTACCCCGGCCCGCCGGTCCCGCGCCCGGTCGGGTCGCCGCCCTGAATCACGAAGCCGGGGATGATGCGGTGGAACGGGACGCCGTCGTAGTAGTGCCAGCGGGCCAGGAAGACGAAGTTGTTCACCGTCTTGGGCGCGGCCGCCGGGTCGAGAGCGATGACGATGGTGCCCTTGTTGGTCACCATCTCGGCCGTGTAGCGCTTCGCCGGGTCGATGACCATCGGCGGCTGGCCTTCGAACTGCTGGCGCTTCTCGCTGGAGCCATCGGCTGCGGGGGCATCGGGGGTCGCCATGGGTGGTGGATCCTTCCTGAGTCGGTCTACGACTCGGTGATGGTGATCGTCTTGATGGTCACGACTCGGCTGGGCCCGCCACCGGGGATCTGGCCGGTGAGGTCGTCGACGTTGAGGGCCAGGATGTTCGTGACCACGTCGAGGCCGGTGGTGACCTTCCCGAGGGGCACGTAGGTGCCGCCGGACGCGTCGAGGCCGGGGTTCTCGTCCTGGGTGGTGAAGAAGATGTCGGACCCGCCACTGTCGGGTCCGTTGCCACGAGTCACCACCATCTCGCCGGCGGTGTAGTGGAACGGCGGGGTGCCTTCGTCCTTGATCACGAATCCCGGATGCTCCCGCTGCCTGCCCAGCTGCTGCCCGATGCCACCTTGGATGATGTTGAGGCTGGTGTCGGTGCGGTAGAAGGACGTGCCGTCGTAGAAGTGGTAGCGAGCCAAGACGACGAAGATGTTGCTGGTCTTCGGGGTCGTCTTGGTGTCGAGGTCGACGACGATCTTGCCCTCGGTGGTGTCGAAGGTGGCCGTGTACTTCTTGGCCGGATCGATGCACATGGGTGGGACTTTGGCGATCTTCGTTGTGCGCTCGGACGACCCGTCGGCCTTGGGGCAGGGTGTGTCGCCGGTGAGGCTCTTGCCCTCAGCCAGCGGCTTGGGCTGCGGCGGAGTGGGCTTGGGCAGTGTCGTGGTCGTCGTCGTCGAGTCGGCGTTCTTCTTGCCCCCGCCGACGTTGGCAATAAGGGCGAACACGCCCACGATGACCACGATGGCGAACGCGCTGCGGATCGCCGAGCGGCGGCGCCGCTCGCGCTGCCGGGCGATGCGGATGGCCTCGGCGCGCGCCGCCTTCCCCTGCTTCTGTCGTCGGCGCTTGGCTTGGCTCGGCACGGGAAGTCAACGTAGTGGACGAATAGGGCGCTGGTAGCCTCGGGTCGTGCCTCTTGTCGTGCAAAAGTACGGCGGCACGTCCGTGGCTGATCCCGAGCGGATCAACGCGGTGGCCGACCACATTGCCCGCACCCGTCGCCACGGGAGCGATGTCGTCGTGGTCGTCAGCGCCATGGGCAAGACGACCGACGACCTCATCCGGCTGGCGTCCGACATCAACGACGTCCCCCCCGGCCGCGAGATGGACATGCTCATCACCGCTGGTGAGCGCATCGCCATGTCCGCCTTGGCCATGGCCGTGACGGCCAAGGGTGTGCCCGCGGCCAGCTTCACCGGCAGCCAGGCCGGCATCATCAGCGACACCGTCCACACCAAGGCCAAGATCCTCGAGGTGAGGGGCGACCGCCTGCGCCAGGCCCTGGCCGAAGGCAAGGTGCCCATCGTCGGCGGGGCCCAGGGGGTGTCGACGGGCAACGACGTGACCTTCCTCGGCCGAGGCGGCTCCGACACCACGGCCGTGGCCCTCGCCGCCGCCCTGGGCGCCGACGAGTGTGAGATCTACACCGACGTCACCGGCGTGTTCACCGCCGACCCCCGGCTCGTCCCCGGCGCCCGCCGTCTGGCCAAGGTCTCCTTCGAGGAGATGCTCGAGATGTGCGCCAGCGGCTGCCCCAAGCCCGAGATGCGCTCGGTCGAGTTCGCCCGCAACCACCACGTCCCCCTCCACGTGCGCTCCAGCTTCACCTGGGAGCCGGGGACGTGGGTCAAGGAGGAAGACCCGTCCATGGAGCAGGCCATCATTTCGGCCGTCGTGCACGACACCGGCGAAGCCAAGGTGACCGTCACCCACGTGCCCGACCATCCCGGCATCGCGGCGCGCCTCTTCCGGTCATTGGCCGACGAGCACGTGAACGTCGACATGATCGTGCAGAACGTGTCGCTCGACGGCACCACCGACATCTCGTTCACCGTTCCCGTGGCCGACCTCGTGGTCGGGATGGAGGTCTGCCGAGCCCACGCCGCCGAGATCGGCGCAGCCGACGTCCTGGCCGACAGCGACATCGCCAAGGTGTCGCTCATCGGCGCCGGCATGAAGACCCACCCCGGCATCGCCGCCACCATGTTCGAGACGCTGGCCAGTGAAGGCGTCAACATCGACATGATCTCGACGTCGCCCATTCGCATCTCGTGCGTGGTCAAGGCCGACAAGGTCGAGCAGGCCGTGCAGGCCTTGCACGACGCCTTCAAGCTGGCTGGGTGACGGGCTAATGGGCGCCCGCGTCGGGATCTTCGGGGCCACGGGCCAGGTGGGCGGGGTCATGCGCACGTTGCTGGCTCAGCGCGAGTTCCCGGCTGACGAGGTCCGCTTCTTCGCCTCGTCTCGCTCGGCGGGACGGCGGCTGCCGTGGGGCAACGGCGAGCTCGAGGTCGAGGACGTGGCCACGGCGTCGTTCGACGGGCTCGACTACGCCCTCGTCTCGATGGGTGGGGCGGCCTCGAAGGAACACGCCGAGCGCATCGCGGCGGCGGGGCCGATCGTCATCGACAACTCTTCGACGTGGCGGATGGACCCCGACGTGCCGCTGGTCGTGGCTGGGGTCAACGACGAGGCGCTCGAGTCGATCCCCAAGGGCATCGTCGCCAACCCCAACTGCACGACCATGGCGGCGATGCCCGTGCTCAAGGTGCTCGACACCGAAGCCGCTCTGACGCGATTCGTCGTGTCGACGTA
>JAUTXA010000113.1 GCA_030838265.1 Actinomycetota bacterium
TCGAGTCCCCGCCAGGCACCAAGGGCGACCCCAACAAGCGCGGGAACTCCCGGCGCTGGATCGTCACCGAGGTCGAGAACAGCCTGCGCCGGCTGCAGACCGACTGGATCGACCTGTACCAAGTCCATCGCCCGGATGCCTCGGCCGACATCGACGAGACACTCGGCGCCCTGTCGGATCTCGTGCACCAAGGCAAGGTGCGCGTCATCGGCTCGTCGACCTTCCCGGCCGAGGAGATCGTCGAGGCCCAGTGGTGCGCCGAGCAGCGCGGCCATGTGCGCTTCCGCTGCGAGCAGCCGCCCTATTCGATCTTCGCCCGCGGCATCGAGACATCGGTGCTGCCCACCTGTCAGAAGTACGGGATGGGCGTTCTTCCCTGGAGCCCGCTGTCGGGCGGCTGGCTCACGGGCAAGTACCGCAAGGGCCAGGAGAAGCGCACCGAGGGACGGGCCGCCATGCAGCCCGATCGCTTCGACCCGGCCAAGCCCGAGAACGCCCGCAAGCTCGACCTGGTCGAGGAGTTGCTGAAGGTGGCGGCCGATGCGGGCTGCTCGCTCTCGCACCTGGCCATGGCCTTCGCTATCGCCCACCCGGCCGTCACCGCCGCCATCATCGGCCCCCGCACCATGGAGCAGCTCACCGACCTGCTCGACGGCGCCAATGTGGTGCTCGATGACGCCATCCTCGATCGCATCGACCAGATCGTGCCGCCCGGCACCAACGTCGACGGCGACCCCATGGTCGGCTACCAACCCCCGTCCCTGGCCCAAGCCTGGCGCCGCCGCCGCCCCATCGACCGCCGAGCCGCCGCCTCTTCCTGACCAGCCCGCGGCGACCCCGTCCACGGTCTGCGCGGCTGGGTAGATCGGCGTGACAGTTGTCCTCGCTATGCGGGGACAACTGTCACGTCACCGGCGAGACGGGCGTCAGGGGTGGGACAGGCGTTAGAGCGGGAGGCCTTTGCCGCCGACGGGCTCGAGGACGGTGATCTCGGGGCGGCCGCCGATGATGTCGGCCAGGGCCGTGAACATCAGCTTCATGGTGTCACTGGCCGAGTGGGCGGCGTTGGCGTCGGCGTCGGTATAGAGCTCGTAGAACCAGACGGCGTCGGGCTCCTGGGCCGAGCGATGCATGACGTACACCTCGGTGCCGCCCTCGCTCTCGACCGCCTCCATCATCGGGGCCATGGCCTTGGCCAAGTCGTCGCCCCGGCCTTCCTTGGCCACCAGCTTGGCCACCACTGCCATCTTCGCCATGCGTCGTCCTCCCGATCGAGCCGCGCCCCATGCGCGACTCCGGCGACATCATGGTTGATGGGCGGCCTTCTTGGGCTTCTTGGCCGCCTTCTTGGATGCCTTCTTGGTTGCCTTCTTCTCGTCGACCTCGGCCGGCTCGACCGTCGGGCGACCGAGTCGTCGAGCCAGGTTGGGGTCGACCGGGTCCCACACATCGGGCAGGGCGTCGAGGTTCGGCTTCTTGCCGATGCGGCGCCCGTTCACCACCGGCGCGGGCGGCGGGGCGGGGCGAAACGTCGTGCGCGTCCCCGGCTCGTCCTGCAGGTCATGGACCCTCGACAGGTGCCGCCGATACGAGACGTGGTGGTCGAACGCCTCGCCACACAGCGGGCAGGACCCCCCGGTCTCCTCAGCCATGGCAACAGGGTACGGAACGAAGCACCCGGAGGCGAGGGTCTCATACCGACGCAAGGGGGATAGCGTCTGCCGATGGCACAACTTTCGGACGAGAAGGTCGAAGCGCTGCTGACGCGGGCCCATCGGGAGATCGACAGCGGCCTATTGCCTTCCTGTCAGATCGCCCTCGCCCTCGACGGCCAGGTCGAGGTCTTCGAGACCCTGGGCGACGCCACCGACGACACCCGCTACCCGATCTTCAGCGCCACCAAGCCCATCGTGGCCAGCGCCATCTGGCTCCTCATGGCCGAGGGCAAGATCGACATCACGGCCAAGGTGGCCGACCTCATCCCCGAGTTCGGCACCAACGGGAAGGAGGTCATCACCATCGAGCAGGTGATGCTCCACACCAGCGGCTTCCCCCACGCCCCGATGGGCACACCCCGATGGCTCACCCACGAGGGACGCCGTGAGGTGTTCAGCGAGTGGCGCCTCAACTGGGAGCCAGGATCCCGGTTCGAGTACCACCCCACGTCCGCCCACTGGGTGCTGGGCGAGCTCATCCACGCCGTCACCGGCATCGACCACACCGAGTTCGTCCGGACCAGGGTCCTCGAGCCCCTCGGGCACAAGAAGCTGGCTCTCGGCGTGCCCGCCGCCGACCAAGGCGACATCGCCACCCTGGTGCCCGTCGGCCAGCCGCCCACGGTCGAGGAGACCCGCGAGGTCCTGGGCATCGACCAGATCCCCGCCACCGAGGTCACCGAGGAGAACCTCCTGAGGTTCAACAAGGCCGAGCAGAAGGAGGTCGGCATCCCCGGTGGCGGTGCGGTGTCGACGGCGGCCGAGCTGGCGCTCTTTCATCAGGCCCTGCTCCGGAACCCCGACACCCTTTGGGACCCCGACATCCTCAATGACGCCAAGACCAACGTGCGCAACGACTTCCCCGACCGCCTCTACAACGAGTCCGCCAACCGGGGCCTGGGCCTCATCATCAGGGGCGAGGGCAACGGCGTCGCCACGCGGGGGTTCGGGCGGACGGGCTCGCCCCGCATCTTCGGCCACAACGGCGCCGGCGGGCAGCTGGCCTGGGCCGACCCCGACACCGGCCTCTCGTTCGCCTATACGACCAACGGCCTCGACGCCCACAACTTCCGCCAGGCCCGCCGGGGCGTGGCCCTGTCGAGTCTCGCCGCCATCACCGCCTAGCGGTACCATTCCGGCAAACCACGTCGGAGGGGACAAATGCGTACGAAGCTGGGGGTCGCTGGGGCTGTCATCGTGATGGCCGTGGCCATGGTGAACCCGATGGGGGCCAGGGCCGGGACACCGAGAGAGCGGACAGCCGCCGGCACCATCCAGTTGGCGACGGGCGAGGTCATCAGCATCGCGGCCTCGGGTGAGAAGGGAGCCTCGGGCGTCGCCACCTATCAGGTCACCTCGGACTCGCCGGTCATCACGATCCCGCTCAGCTGTGCCGTGATCATCTGGCAGACGCCCCCCTTCGACCAGAACAACCCCGTGCCTACCGGCAACTACAACTCGCTCTTCGGCGTCAAGGCCTGGGGCCGGGGCAGCGACGGGCGCATCCACTACCTCTGGTCCGGCGACTACGTCGAGACCAAGGCGTCGGGTGAGGTCATCCATAGCCGGTCGGGCATGAACAGCTACCAGCCGGCCGGACCCGAGACCCAGTGCAGCGCCACCCTGCAGCCCTACGCCGGCACGGTCGCCGCCGGCCAAGTCGTCTACGCCCTGTAGCCCGGCTCGACCGCTCAGTCACTCGGAAGGAAGTCAGATGCGCACAAAGCTGGGGATCGGCATCGCCGTCATGATCATGGTGATGGCCGCGGCCATGGTCAACCCGATCGGGGCCAGGGCCGGCACACCGCGGGAGCGAGCAGCGGCCGGAACCGTCGTCTTGAGGACGGGCGAGATCATCACCGTGGCCGCCACCGGTGAGAAGGGCGCCTACGGGACCATCACCTGGCAGACGTCAGCCGACGCCCCCGTGGTGACCATCGCCCTCAGCTGCGCGGTCATCGTCTGGCAGTCGCCGCCCTTGGACCCGTCCCAGGTGCCCGACGGCGAGTACTGGACGCTGATCGGCGTGAAGGCGTCCGGTCTCGGCAGCGACGGCCGGGTCCACTACATCTGGGCCGGCGACTCGGTCCGGACGTATTCGACCGGTGACGTCGTCCGCAAGCAGGGCGCGGTCGTGAGCGACACGCCTGAGGGCCCCGACGACCAGTGCGGCGCCACGCTCTCCACCTCGGCGACCCCGGTGGCCGAGGGCCAGCTGGCGTACGTCCTGTAGCTGCAGTCAGGCGGCGGCGAAGCTCAGCTGGCCAGGCTGTCGAGCCAGGCCTGGTGCAGGTCGTGGTAACGGCCCGTCCCTGACATGAGATCGGCGGGCGTGCCGTCCTCGACGATGCGCCCGCCGTCAATGACGAGCACCCGGTCGGCGATCTCGACCGTCGACAGGCGGTGGGCGATGATGACGGCGGTGCGCTCGGCCAAGAGGGTGCGCAGGGCTCGTTGCACCAACCGCTCGCTGGGGATGTCGAGCGATGAGGTGGCCTCGTCGAGGATCAGCACGGCCGGGTCGGCGAGGAAGGCGCGGGCGAAGGCGACCAGCTGACGCTGCCCCGCCGAGAGCCGACCGCCGCGCTTGCGGACGTCGGTGTCGAATCCTTCGGGCAGGGCGGAGATGAACTCGTGGGCCCCGAGGACGCGCGCCGCTTCTTCGATCTCGTGGCGGGTGGCGGTCGGCCGGCCGAAGGCGATGTTGTCGGCCACGCTGCCCGAGAAGAGGAAGCTCTCTTGGGTCACCATCACGATGGCCCGCCGCAGGTCGGGCACCATCAGGTCGCGCAGGTCGATGCCATCGAGGGCGATGCGGCCCTCGTTGGGGTCGTAGAAGCGGGCGATGAGGCGGGCGACCGTCGACTTCCCGGCGCCGGTCTCGCCCACCAGGGCCACGGTCTGGCCGGCGGGGATGTGGAGGTCGAGGCCGGGGATGACGATGGCCTCGCGGTAGCCGAAGCGCACGCTCTCGAAGGTGATGTCGCCGCGCGGCACGCCGAGGGGCACGGGAATCTCAGGAGGAGCCACCGCTGGCTCCTCCTCGAGGACACCCGAGAGCTTCTCGAGGGCGGCGGCTGCCGACTGGAAGGTGTTGTAGAACTGGCTGAGGTCCTGCACCGGGTCGAAGAAGCGCCGCAGGTAGAGCAGGAAGGCGGCCAGGACGCCGACGGTGATCTCACCCTTGAGCACGCGCGATCCGCCGATGAGCAGGACGGCGGCCACCGAGAGGTTGCCCAGCATCTTGACGGCCGGCCCGTAGATGGCCGACAGGCGAGACGACCACATGTTGGCCCGCCGGTAGCGGTCGTCGACCTCCTGGAAGATCTCGTCGTTGCGCCCCTCGCGCCGGAAGGCCTGCACAGCCCGGATGCCGCCGAGCGACTCGACGAAGTGGACGATGACCAGAGCCACCGCCTCGCGGATGGAGCGATAGGCCCGGGTGGCGTTGATGCGGAACCAGATGGTGACGGCGACGACCAGCGGGAAGATGGCGAAGACGACGAGGGCCAGGCCTGGGTCGAGGATCACCATGAGGGCGGCGACGCTGACCATGGTGAGAAGGGCCCACACCAGCACGTCGAGCCCGCCCGCCAGCAGCTCGGAGATGGCATCGACGTCGGAGGTGAGCCGGGAGATGACCCGGCCCGACGTGTAGCGCTCGTGGAACGAGAGGCTGAGCGACTGGAAGTGGTCGAAGAGCTGGCCGCGCAGGTCGTAGAGCACGTCCTGGCCGATGTGGCCGACCTTCAGGGTGAAGGCCATGTCGGTCAGGGCCTGCACGATGCCGGCGAGGGCGAGCAGGCCGACGGCGAGCAGCAGCCAGCGAGGGCTTCCGCTGCCGCCCGCGGCCTTGACCAACGGTGGGATGCCGCGGTCGATGCCGAGCTTGACGAGGAAGGGGCCGGCCATGCTGGCCAGGTTGAAGGCCAGGATGAACCCGAAGGCCTTCCACATCTCGCGCTTGTAGGGCCGCAGCAGGGCGGCCAGAAGACGGCGGCTGCGGCCCCGGAGGAACTGCGAGAGAGAGGCGGTAACGTCGTCGACCTGCTCGGTCGCCACGCCCCGCCACGAGTCGGCAACCGTCATCGGCTCACCTCCTCGGCTTCCTGGGAGAGGATCTCGCGGTACTCGGGCACGGTGTCGAGGAGGTGGCTGTGGGTGCCGACGGCGGCCACCGTGCCGCCATCGATGAAGGCCACGCGGTCGGCCAGGGCGAGGGTCGATGGCCGATGCACAGCCAGCAGGGCGGTGGTGCCGGCCAGTACGCGCGAGAGGGCCTCCTCGACCAGGGCTTCGGTGTGCACATCGAGCGACGAGAGCGGGTCGTCGAGGATGAGGACGCGCGGCCGTCCGACGACAGCCCGAGCCAGCGCCAGTCGCTGACGCTGCCCGCCCGAGAGCGACAGTCCCTGCTCACCGACGCGCGTGTCGAGGCCCCAAGGCAGGTCGTAGACGAAGTTGGCCTGGGCCGTGTCGAGGGCCGAGGCGACCTCATCGTCGCTGGCGTCGGGATAGCCGAGCAGCAGGGTCTCGCGCACGCTGGCCGAGAACAGGATCGGGTCCTCGAAGGCCACGCCCAGGTGTCCCCGCAGCGAGTCGAGGGTGAGGTCACGGATGTCGTGGCCATCGAGCTCGATCGAGCCCGAGGTCACGTCGTACAGCCGAGGGACGAGCGAGACCAGCGTCGTCTTGCCGCACCCGGTGCGCCCGACGAGGGCCAGCGTCTCGCCCGGCTCGACGTCGAGATCGATGCCGTGGAGGATCTCTTGCTGCGACCCGGGGTACGCGAACGTCACGCCCCGGAACTGCAGCCGGCCCGTGGCGTGGGGAAGAGGCTGGGCACCCGGGCGGTCGCTGATCTCGGGCTCGGTGTCGAGCACCTCGTAGATGCGCTCGGCGGCCGAGGCCGCCTCCTCGCCCATGGCCAGGATCTCGCCGAGAGCCTCGATGGGCCAGCTCAGCATCAACAGCAGCGACACGAAGGCCACCAGGCCGCCAATGGTCATCGTCCCTCGTCCCACCGCCATCCCCCCGCCGAGCAGGACGGCGGCCAGCGTCAGGTTCGGGGCAAGACCGAGGATGGCGAAGAAGCGTCCCTTCAGGCGGACCTGATCCATCGAGCGGTCGTAGACGACGCGCGCCGAGCTGCGGAACCGGGTGCCAACGAGCGGATGCCGACCGAAGGACTTGATGATGCGGATGCCGGTCGCCGCTTCCTCGACGACCGTGGTCAGGTTGCCGGTCTCGTCCTGGAGCTTGCGCGACGCGGCGCGATAGTCACGCTCGAAGCTGCGGCTCGAGGCGATGACGGGGATCGAGCTGACGGCCACCAGGATGGCGAGGGGCACGTTGAGCTGCAGGAGCAGGACGAGCACGGCGGCGAAGGTGGCCGTGTTGACCACCAGGAAGACCAGGCCGAAGCCAACGAAGCGCCGGATCACGGCGATGTCGGAGACGGCCCGGGAGAGCAGCTGGCCGGACTGCGACCCGTCGTGGAAGGTCACGGGCAGCCGTTGGAGGTGGGCGTAGAGGTCGTCGCGCAGCGCCGTCTCCATCCCGGTGGCCGCGTCAGCCAGGACGTAGCGGCGAAGGAAGGCGGAGGCGGCCTCGATGACCCCGAGCCCGAGGGCGAGGCCCGCGAGGATCACGATGCCCCGGTGCTCGTGCCTGGCGATCGGTCCGTCGATGACCGCCTTCGTCACCAGGGGTACGACTGTGGCGGCCCCCAACCCGATCAGGGCGGCGAGGGTCATGGTGATCATCTGCGCGGCATAGGGCCGGACATATGAGCGGACGCGCCAAAGGGCGGAGGACGACATAGGTCCTATTCACTCTAGGGCCGGCGCCCT
>JAUTXA010000115.1 GCA_030838265.1 Actinomycetota bacterium
CATGACCACGCACTCTGTGTGCCAACCCGGTCGACCCCCGCCCCACGGTGAAGGCCACGCCGGCTCACCCTCCTTGGCCTTCTTCCAGAGGACGAAGTCGAGGGGTGACCGCTTCTCGTCATTGGCCTCGACTCGGGCCCCGGCGCGCATGTCTTCGAGAGGTTGCTGGGCCAGAAGTCCGTATCCCGGGACGCGATCGACGTCGAGATAGACACCGTCGCTGGTCTCGTAGGCAAGCTCCCGTGCAACAAGCTCGCCGATGAGGGAGACCATGCCGTCGACGTAGGCCGTGGCGTGGGGATCGTGCGTCGGCCGCTTGACGCCGAGAGCATCCAAGGCGTCGTAGAACGACTGCTCGAACTCAAGCGCCACATCGGCCGGATCGCGCCCCGTCTCGTTCGCCCGATTGATGATGTTGTCGTCGATGTCGGTGATGTTGCGGACGTGCAGCACCTCGAGGCCCCTCCACTCGAGGTAGCGGACGAGGACGTCATAGACGAGGTAGCCACGACCGTGCCCGATGTGCGGGACGTCGTACACCGTGGGGCCGCAGCTGTAGAGCAAGAACCGTCCGGGTTGGCTCGGTTCGATGGCGACGACGTCGCCTATTGCGGTGTCGTGGAGGCGGAGCACTCCCGTAAGGTAACCGGGCAATGGCCGCCAACGTCCCGGATAAACCGTCGCTCGAAGGTCTCGAGGCCAAGTGGCGCGCCCGGTGGGAGGCCGAGGGCACCTATCGCTTCGATCGCACCAAGACCCGCGACGAGATCTACTCGATCGACACCCCGCCTCCCACGGTCAGCGGCTCGCTGCACATGGGCTCGGTCTTTGGCTACGTGCAGACCGACACCATCGCCCGCTACCGGCGGATGCGCGGCCACGAGGTCTTCTACCCGATGGGTTGGGACGACAACGGCCTGCCGACCGAGCGCCGGGTCCAGAACTTCTACGGGGTGGCGTGCGACCCGAGCCTGCCGTTCGACCCCGACTTCACGCCGCCCGAGAGCCCCGGCAAGGACATCGTCCACATCTCGCGCCCGAACTTCGTCTCGCTCTGCGGCCTGCTGACGGCCGAGGACGAGAAGATCTTCGAGGATCTCTGGCGCAGCCTCGGTCTGTCGGTCGATTGGTCCCTGACGTACATGACCATCGACGATCAGTCCCGCCGGGTCTCGCAGCGGGCGTTCCTGCGGAACCTGGCCCGAGGCGAGGCCTACTCGTCGGAAGCGCCCACCCTGTGGGACGTCGACGACCAGACGGCGGTCGCCCAGGCCGAGATGGAGGACCGCGAGATCGCCGGGGCCTACCACCGGGTCTCGTTCGCCCGGGCCGACGGCAGCGGCGACATCCACATCGAGACCACGAGGCCGGAGCTGATCCCGTCGTGCGTCGCCCTCGTCGCCCACCCCGACGACGAGCGCTACCAGCCCCAGTTCGGCTCCGAGGTCGTCACGCCGCTGTTCGGCGTCCGGGTGCCGATCGTCGCCCATCCCCTCGCCGACCCTGAGAAGGGCTCTGGCATCGCCATGATCTGCACCTTCGGCGACCTCACCGACGTCATCTGGTGGCGCGAGCTCGACCTGCCCGTCCGCACCCTCATCCAGCGCAACGGCCGTCTGCAGCAGAGCGTTCCACCCTGGATCGAGTCCTCCGAGGGTCAGTCGGCCTATGCCGAGCTGGCCGGCAAGACGGTCAAGCAGGCTCAGGCGAAGACCGTCGAGCTCCTGCGCGACTCGGGCGATCTGCAGGGCGACCCGAAGCCCATCACCCACCCGGTCAAGTTCTACGAGCGGGGCAGTCGTCCGCTCGAGATCGTCAGCAGCCGTCAGTGGTACATCCGCAACGGGGCACGCGATCCCGAGCTGCGCCAGGCCCTCCTCGAGCGGGGCGAGGAGCTGCGCTGGCACCCCGACTTCATGAAGGTCCGCTACGAGCACTGGGTCAACGGCCTCAACACCGACTGGCTGATCTCCCGCCAGCGCTTCTTCGGCGTGCCCATCCCGGTTTGGTACCGGGTCGACGAGCACGGCGAGGTCGACTACGAGACGCCTCTTCTACCTGACGAGTCGCAGCTGCCCACCGACCCGTCGGCCGACGCTCCAACCGGCTACGAGGAGTCCCAGCGCGGCCAGCCCGGAGGCTTCGTCGGCGACAGCGATGTCATGGACACGTGGGCCACGTCATCGCTGACCCCGCAGCGGGTCACGGGCTGGATCGACGACGAAGACCTGTTCAGCCGGACCTTCCCCATGGACCTACGTCCGCAGGGCCCCGAGATCATCCGCACCTGGCTGTTCGCCACGGTGATCCGGTCCCATTACGAGTTCGGGATGCTGCCATGGGCCGACACCACCATCAACGGGTGGGTCCTCGACCCCGATCGCAAGAAGCTGTCGAAGTCGAAGGGCAACGCTGTCACGCCCCGTCCCTTCATTGACGAGTTCGGGGCGGACGGCATCCGTTACTGGGCCTGCCGCGGCGCTCCCGGCACCGACACGGCCACCGACAAGGGCGTCATGAAGGTCGGGCGCAGGCTGGCCATCAAGGTCCTCAACGTCACCAAGTTCGTCCTCGGACTGGGCGCCGCCGAGGGGGCACCGATCACCGAGGCCGTCGATCTCTCGATGCTGACCAGGCTGGCCGGCGTCGTCGGCGAGGCCACCGCGGCCTACGACGGCTACGACTACACCCGCGCCCTCGATCGCATCGAAGCCTTCTTCTGGGAGTTCTGCGACAACTACGTCGAGCTGGTCAAGGCGCGGGCCTATGGCGAGGGGGCCGGCGCCGAGTCGGCCAAGAGCGCCCTGGCCACCGCCCTGTCGACCCTGCAGCGTCTGTTGGCTCCCTTTCTGGCCTTCGTCACCGAAGAGGTCTGGTCGTGGTGGCAGCCGGGGTCGGTCCATCGCGCCTCGTGGCCCGACGCCGGCGCCCTGGCGACCTCGGCGGGCGACGGCAACGCGGCCGTCCTCGAGGCGGCCGCCGATGTGCTGAGCCAGATCCGCAAGGCCAAGACCGAGGCCCAGAAGTCGATGCGGGCCGACGTCAAGCGGGCCGAGATCTCCGACACGGCCGAGCGCGTCGCCGCCCTCGAGCTGGCCGGCGCCGATCTCAAGGAGGCGGGCCGCATCGGCGAGCTGGTCCTCTCGGAGGGACCCGAGCTGGCGGTCAGGGTCGAGCTGGTCGACGACACGCCCGCCTAAAGCGGCGCGACAGGCAGGCAATCGCGCCCTTCGTGGCGAATGCCTGATGTGCCGGATCAGCGAGGATCCGGCTCGGACTGGGGGTTCCCTGCTCGTGCGGAAGAAGCTGCTAGCTGTCCTGTCGATCGTCGCCGCCCTGCTGGGCGTCGGGCTGGGCATCGCCCGGGCCGAAGGCGGGGACGATTTCGAGACCTACGCCGAGAAGAGCGGGGTTGGTCCTGGCTTCGAGCGGGGCATGGCCGGATTGGGCTACACGGCCAGCGGTATGGGCGAGGCCAACGGCAGCCCGTACCAGGTGGGGTCCCAGAGCCTGGCCAGCGGGCCGAGCTTCAGCTTCTTCCCCGACCAGGAGATGTCGTGCTCCCTCGAGAAGGACGGGCTCGTCATCGGCTGCGGCCAGGCCATCGAGCCCGAGGTCAAGTCCGCTCCTGACGGCACGATCTTCGTCACCGCCCAGGACGGCACTCCGGGCGGGGTCATGGCCTGGCGCCGCGACCCGGGCACCTTCAGCTACACCCAGCTCGACAAGCCCGACGGCGCACCGGTGGTGGGCAACGCCTCGGGGACGACGGGCGGCGGCGGCGACAACGAGCTGGCCATCAGCGCTCCCGACGCCAACGGCAACTACCGCGTCTACGTCTCGAGCCTCATGTCGCTCGTCACCAACGGCGTGGCCGTCTCGACCAACCGCGGCGACTCGTGGCTGTTCAATCCGGTCGCCTCGAACTTCGCCGGCGTCGACCGGCAGTGGCTGGCGGCCAGCGGTGAGAAGACCGTGTACCTCGCCTATCACGAGATGTACCTCAACTCGATCCTACTGGTCCGCAGCGACGACGGCGGCTTGACCTGGGGCCCGCCTCAGGAGATGTTCGACCTCGACAACATGCAGCACGCGACATCAAAGATCGGGAGCGGCAACTGGCAGTCCAACCTCGTCGCCCTGCCCGGCGGCGGCGTGGCTCTGTCCTACATCCGCGGTGGCACCCCGCAGCAACGCGGGCTCGCCCCCTGCGTGGCTGTCACCTGCCCCGCCGCGCCGATGGACCAGGTGTGGGTGGCCACCACCGACGCCTCGGGCAACAACCCCCAGGACCACTTTGTGGGATCGCTCCCCCAAGGCACGGGCGTGCTCTTCGGATCGATCGCCGTCGACCGGGCCGGCAACCTCTACGTCGTGCAGTCCAACGGCCACCAGGTCTACCTGTCCCACAGCATCGATCGGGGCCTCACGTGGAGCCCCCTCGTCGACGTGACCGCCCAGGCGGCCCCAGGCACGACCGACTCCTCACTGTTCCCCTACGTCGTCGCCGGGTCGGCGGGCAAGGTGGCAATAGCCTGGCTGGGCGCCGGCGGCACCAATGACGACAACGCCGACTGGACGACGCAGTTCGCCGAGACGACCGATGGTCTCGCCGCCTCCCCCACCTTCACGGTGATGCAGGCCAGCAACCACGTCGTCCATCACGGCGCTGTCTGCACCGGCGGATTGGGCTGCAACGCCGCCGATCCCACGGGGGCGGGCGGTCGAGAGCTGGCCGAGGTGCTGCAGATGGGCATCACCAAGGACGGGCGCGTCCTGATCTCCTATCCCGACAACTCCGACGGCTCGCATTTCTCGGGCTGGACGTGGGTGGTCGAGCAGAACGCCGGGCCCGGGCTCTACGACGACGTGACACCCACGCCCGGAACGCCGCCGACGGCAGGGCACTCGGTTGCCAACTTCACGGCCACGGGCTCGTTGCCCCTCTACTTCACGAACGCCAGCGACGGCCTTCCGATCTCGCCGGCGAGCGGCTACCAGTTCGACGGGGCGACGATCGCCGGTGCCCTCGCCAGCCTCCCCGGCAGCAAGGGCCACGTCGGCGTCATCGGCTACGCCGCCAACTCGACGCCGGGGACGGCAACGAGCGTCGTCTTCCAGACTGCCCCGCTCGCCTCTGACCTCACCGTCGGCGGCAGCCTCGACTTCAACCTGTGGGTGCAGAACGAGCTGGGCGCCAACGGCGCGACCGAGCTCGACTACAACCTGTTCGATGTGGCTCCCGATGGCGGGACGACCGGGATCATCGGCCGCAGCGTCCAGAACGGCGACGAGGTCACGGGCGGCGACACCGCGATCGAGCGGAGCTACAGCTACCCGATCACCGGGGGCTACGTGCTCCCCGCGGGCCACACGCTGCGGATCGAGATGAGCTTCCCGTATCTGGTCAGCTCGTCGACCCGGCTGTACTACGGCGACGCCACCTACCCATCCCGGATCACGCTGGGCGTGGGCACCGGGAGCTGATTTCGCCGGCGGGCAGGGATTTGTCGTATTCACGGCGAATGCCTGGCTTGCCGGATCAGAGGTATTCGGCACGACCTGGGGGGCTCGCCTCGTGCGCAAGAAGCTGATCGTCATCCTGTCTGTCCTCGCCGTGCTCGTCACGGGACTGGGCATCGCCCGAGCTGAGGGCGACGATTCCGAGACGTACTTCGAGAAGAGCGGCGTCGGTCCGGCCTTCGAGCACGGCATGGGTGGCCTCGGCCTCGCCGTCAGCGGGGCGGGCGAAGCCAGCGGGAGCGCCTATCAGGTGACCCCCCAGAGCGCGAGCGGCGGGCCGGCGTTCAGCTTCTTCCCCGATCAGGAGATGCCCTGCTCGATGGAGAAGGACGGCCTGTTGATCGGCTGCGGCCAGGCCGTCGAGCCCGAGGTCAAGTCGGCACCCGACGGCACCATCTTCGTCACCGCTCAGGACGGCACCCCCGGTGGCAACCTGGCTTGGCGCCGGGATCCGGGCAGCTTCTCCTACACCCAGCTCGACAAGCCCGACGGGCTTCCGGTCGTGGGCAACGCGTCCGGACTGACCGGCGGTGGCGGCGACAACGAGCTGGCCATCAGCTCGGCTGATGCCAACGGCAACTACCGCGTCTACGTCTCGAGCCTCATGTCGCTCGTCACCAACGGCGTCAGCGTCTCGACCGACCGGGGCAACACCTGGTTCTTCAACCCGGTGGCCTCGAACTTCGCCGGCGTCGACCGCCAGTGGCTGGCCGCGTCCGGTGAGAAGACCGTGTACCTGGCGTACCACGACCTCTACCTGAAGTCGATCTTCATGAACCGCAGCGACGACGGCGGCATCACGTGGGGCCCGCCCCAAGAGATGTTCGACACCTCGAACATGGAGAACGCCACCGGCGCCGGGGCCAGCGCCCAAGGGGTGGGCGCCGGTGTGGGCGCCGGCAACTGGCAGTCGAACCTCGTGGCCTTCCCCGACGGCGGCGTGGCCCTCGCCTACCTCCGGCCCGCCGATGCCGATCCCTGCCTGAGCAGCACGGCCACGACCTGCCCGCCCCGTCCCCGCAACCAGGTCTGGGTCGCCACGACCGACACGTCGGGCAACAACCCGCAGAACCGGCTGGTCGGAACGCTTCCCGGCAGCACCGCCGGGGTTCTGTTCCCCTCGGTCGCCGTCGACCGGGCCGGCAACCTCTACGTGGTCCAGACCAACGGCAGCGACATCTTCTACTCCCACAGCACCGACCGGGGCGCCACGTGGAGCCCCTTCGTCGATGTGACCGCCTCGGCTCCGGCCGCCACGTCTGACTCGTCGCTCTTCCCTTACATCGTCGCCGGCTCAGCCGGGAAGGCGGCGATCGGCTGGCTCGGCGCCGCCGGACCCAACAACGACAGCTCCGATTGGACGACCCAGTTCGCCGAAACCACGGACGGCCTGGCCGACACGCCCACGTTCACCGTGGCCCGCGCCAGCAACCATGTCGTGCACCACGGCGTGGTGTGCCTCGGTGGGTTGAGCTGCAACACGGCTGATCCGACGGGCGCCGGTGGGCGCGAGCTGGCCGAGGTGCTGCAGATGGGCATCACCCGCGACGGCCGGGTGCTGATCTCGTATCCCGACAACTCCGACGGCCGCCACTCCTCGGGCTGGGCCTGGGTCGTCGAGCAAAACGCTGGGCCCGGCCTCTACGACGACGTGACACCGGTGCCCCCCGTGCCGCCGGTGCTGGGCCACCCGACGGCCACCTTCACGGCGACGGGGAGCCTGCCGCTGTACTTCACCAACGACGCCGACGGCCAGGCCGTGACTCCGGCGGCCGGGTACCAGTTCGACGGCGCCACCATCGCCGGCGCCCTGTCGTCGCTCCCCGGCAGCAAGGGCCACGTCGGCATCATCGGCTACGCCGCCAACTCGACCCCGGGGACATCGCAACCGGTCGTCTTCCAGACCGGCCCCCTCACCCAGGACACGACGATCGGCGGCAGCCTCGCGTTCGCCCTGTGGGTCCAGAACGAGCTCGGGAGCAACGGCGCCAGCGAGCTCGACTTCAGCCTGCTCGACGTGGCCAGCGACGGCAGCTCGACCGCCATCTTGGGCCGCACCGTGCAGAACGGTGACGACGTGATCGGTGGGGCCACGCCGACCCGGCGGGACTACAGCTACGCCATCGCGGGTGGCTACGTCCTTCCTGCCGGCCACACCCTGCGGATCGAGATGAGCTTCCCCTACCTGGTCAGCTCGTCGACCCGCTTCTACTACGGCGACGCCACCTACCCGTCGGGCATCACGCTCGGGGTGGGCACCGGCGGCTGAACGTCTCGGTCGAGCCCTCCCACGGAGCCCCGTGGGAGGCTCACGACCATGAGCACCGAGAGTACGAAAAGCGAGGCTGACGAGAGCAGGCGGCTGCCCCGCAACGTCATCGTCCTCTCGGGGGTCAGCTTCTTCCAGGACGCGGCGTCCGAGCTGCTGTACCCCGTCCTGCCCCTCTTCCTGACCAGCGCGCGGAGTGTCGGGGGCCTGGCCGCGCCGGTCGCCGTTGTCGGCCTCATCGAGGGCGTCGCCGAAGCGACCGCTTCGCTCATGCGCGTGGTGTCCGGCCGTCTGGCTGACCGCCGGCAGCGGCGGCCGCTGGTGGCGGCCGGCTACGGCATCTCGTCGCTCTCGAAGCTGCTGATCGGCTTGGCGACGGGCTGGCCCCTCGTCCTCGTGGCCCGCTTCTTCGACCGCACGGGCAAAGGGATGCGGGGTTCGCCCCGCGACGCCCTGATCGCGGCCGAGACCACACCCGCCAACCGGGGCCGGGCCTTCGGCTTCCATCGGGCGGCCGACACCAGCGGTGCCGTCGTCGGGCCCTTGCTCGGACTGGGTCTCTACGAGGCCATGCACCACCACTTCAGGCCGCTGTTCATCTTCGCCTTCATCCCGGCTGCCATCAGCGTGGGCCTCATCGCCCTCGTCCGCGAGCACCCGAACCCCAACGCGGGCAAGGGGGCGAGGATGAAGGTCGGTGGAGCCAGCCTCCCCCGCCGCTACTGGCGCGTCGTGGCCCTGCTCGGGCTCTTCGGCCTGGTCAACTTCAGCGATGCCCTGCTGATCCTGCGGGCCAAGGCCCTCGGCCTCAGCTTCGTCGCCATCATCAGCGCCTACTGCCTCTACAACGTGGCCTATGCCGGACTCAGCTACCCGGCGGGTGTCATCTCCGATCGGATGCCGCGACGCATCGTGTTCGCCGTCGGCCTGGTGGTGTTCGCCGTGGCCTACCTCGGGCTCGGGCTGGTGACGACGTCGGCATGGGTGTGGGTGCTGCTGCCCCTGTACGGCGGTTACACGGCTTTGACCGACGGCGTGGGCAAGGCGTGGATCTCCGATCTCATCCCCGCAGAGAAGGCCGGCACTGGGCTGGGCAACTACCTCGGGATCAGCGGTGGCGCCGCCCTGGTTGCCGGCATCTGGGCCGGGTTGACGTGGCACGGGACCGGACGCTTCCCGCTGATCGTGGCCGGCGCCGTGACTCTGCTGGTGGCCGTCGTCCTGCTGGCCGGCGGGCGCGCCCTCG
>JAUTXA010000133.1 GCA_030838265.1 Actinomycetota bacterium
CTCCGACGACGACATCAAGGGCCGCATCAACCAGATCAAGACCGAGATCGAGAACACCGACTCCGACTACGACCGCGAGAAGCTCCAGGAGCGCCTGGCCAAGCTGTCCGGCGGTGTCGCCGTCATCAAGGTCGGTGCGGCCACTGAGGTCGAGCTCAAGGAGAAGAAGCACCGCATCGAGGACGCCGTCTCGACGACGAAGGCTGCCGTCGAGGAGGGTGTCGTCCCCGGTGGCGGTGTGGCCCTGCTCCGCTCGCAGGCTCGCATCCTCGATCGGGCCGAGAAGCTCGAGGGCGACGAGGCCACCGGTGCCCGCATCGTGGCCCGGGCCGTCGAGGAGCCGCTGAAGCAGATCGCCATCAACGCCGGCCTCGAGGGTGGGGTCATCGTCCAGAAGGTGCGCGACCTCGAGGGGGCCTTCGGCCTCAACGCCGCCACCAACGAGTACGAGGACCTGTTCAAGGCCGGTGTCATCGACGCCGCCAAGGTCACCCGCTCGGCCCTCCAGAACGCAGCGTCGATCGCGGCCCTCTTCCTCACCACCGAGGCCGTCATCGTCGACAAGCCCGAGGAGAAGGCCCCCGCCATGCCCGGCGGCGGCATGGAGGACTTCTAAGTCCCGAGCATTTTCAGCAGGTCAGTTGTGAGGAGGGGCGCCCGAGAGGGCGCCCCTTCGCTGTCGCCAGATCGGTGATCAAGCCGTGACGTCGCCACCGAGGTAGGCGGCCTTCACCGACTCGTCGTTGAGGAGCTCCTTGGCATCCGCGCTCTTGACGATGGTGCCCGTCTCGAGGACGTAGGCCCGGTGGGCCCGCTGCAGGGCTTGCGCCGCGTTCTGCTCGACTAGCAGGACGGCGGTTCCCTGCTGGTTGATCTCGGTGATGATCCCGAAGATCTGGGCCACGAGCTGCGGGGCCAGGCCCATCGACGGCTCGTCGAGGAGGAGCACCTTGGGGCGGGCCGTGAGCGCTCGGCCGATGGCGAGCATCTGCTGCTCGCCACCGGAGAGGGTGCCGCCCGACTGGCCGCTCCGCTCCCGAAGCCGAGGGAACAGGTCCATCGCTCGGTCGAGGTCCTCCTGGATGGCAACCCGTCCGTCCTTGCGGGCGTAGGCGCCCATCTCGAGGTTCTCGAGCACGGTCATCCCGGGGAAGATGGCGCGGCCCTCGGGGGACTGGCTGATACCCAGCTGCACGACCTGGTGGGCCGGCGTGCCGGTGAGCTCGTCGTCGTTGAACCGGATGTGGCCCGACGTCAGCGGGAGCAGGCCCGAGATGGTCTTCAGGGTGGTGGTCTTGCCCGCGCCGTTCCCCCCGATGAGGGTGACGATCTCGCCGTCGTCGACGGTCAGGCTGATGCCCTTGAGCGCCTCAACCTTGCCGTAGTGGACGACGACATCCTCGAGCTCAAGCAGCATCGGTCGGCGCTCCGAGGTACGCCTCGATGACCCGCTGGTCCTGCTGAATGTCGGCGGGCAGGCCGTCGGCGATCTTGCGTCCAAAGTCGAGAACGGCGACGTGCTCGCACACGTTCATCACCAGTCCCATGTCGTGCTCGATGAGCACGATGGTGAGCCCCGAGTCGCTGATGCGCCGGATGAGGCCGATCAGGGCCCGTTTCTCGGAGGGGTTCATCCCGGCGGCGGGCTCGTCGAGGAGCAGGACGCTCGGGTCGGTGGCGAGGGCGCGGGCGATCTCGAGCCGGCGCTGGTCGCCGTAGGGGAGGTTGCGGGCCAGCTCGTGCTTGCGGCGGCCCACGCCCACGAAGTCGAGCAAAGCAGCAGCCGTCTCCCGGCCCTCGCGCTCCTCCCGCCAGTGCTTCGGGAGGCTCGCCAACGCGCCCGGGACACTGGTCGTATGCCGGGTGTCGGTGCCCACGATCACGTTCTCGAGCGAGGTCATGTTGGGGAAGAGCCGGATGTTCTGGAAGGTTCGAGCCACGCCGGCCTCGGCGATGCGGTGAGGCTTGAGCCCGACCACCGAGCGACCTTCGAGCCGGATCTCGCCCCCGGTCGGGTGGAAGACGCCCGTGATGCAGTTGAACAAGGTGGTCTTACCCGCACCGTTCGGCCCGATGACGCCGAAGATCTCGCCTCGACGCGCCGCGAAGCTCACGTCGTCGAGGGCCTGCACCCCGCCGAAGTGCATTCGAACGCGATCGAGCTCGAGCACTGGGCCGTCGTCGCCCGTCGCCGGGAACCGGGCCCGCCGGCTCTCGGCCCGCACGGGCAGGGCGGCCGGCGCGGCCTGCGGCTCGGGGTCGGCCGCCGCGGTCCGCGGCTCTTGCTCGGCCTCCGCTTCGACGGGAGCGGTGGCGACCGCCCCCGCCACCGCGCCACCCAGGCCGCGACCCTGCGGCGCGTCGGCGAGCTCCGCGGCTCGCTGCCGGCTGGGCAGCAAGCCCTGCGGCCGGAAGATCATCATCACGACGAGGACGAAGCCGAACAGGAGGATGCGGTACTCGGTGATGTTGGTCGCATGGCCGCCGATGACAGTGTTGAACCACCGCGTAAGGGTGGATCCGGCTGCGGCGTTGCGAAGGTACTCAGGCAGGAAGGCGATGGCGAAAGCGCCGGCCAGCACCCCTGGGATCGAGCCCATGCCACCCAGCACCACCGCGCAAAGGATGAAGATCGACAGGAACAGGCCAAAGTCCTCAGGCGAGATGTAGCCGACCTTGGTGGCGTAGATCCAGCCCGCCAAGCCGGCGGTGGAAGCTCCGATGGCGAAGGCCCACAGCTTCATGGCAAAGGTGTGAACCCCCATGGCCTCGGCTGCGTCCTCATCCTCTCGCACGGCGGCCCAGGCCCGGCCTACCCGTGAGCTGCGAAGCCGGAGCACCAACCCGATGGCGACGACGATCGCGGCCAACGTCAGGTAGTAGTACGGCAGCGGTCGCTGACCGAACTGGGCAGCGCCGACGGACGTCGGGTGGGGGATGTTGACGATGCCGCGCGACTCGCCAAGAGAAGCGGTGTTCTGGGCGATGATGCGCACGATCTCACCGAAGCCAAGAGTCACGATGGCCAGGTAGTCGCCGCGAAGGCGAAGCGTTGGCCCGCCCAGGATCACCCCGGCCAGCATGGCCAGCAGGATCGCCATGGGGATGCAGGCCCACGGGTTCCAGTGGAAGGTCGTGGTGAGCTTGGCCGAGCTGTAGGCGCCGACGGCGAAGAAGGCGACGTAGCCCAGATCGAGAAGGCCGGCCTGGCCCACCACGACGTTCAGGCCGAGAGCCAAGAGGATGTACAGACCGACTGGATAGAAGAGAACGCTCTGCCAATAGGTTGTGACCGTGGTCGGGTACCAGATGGCGAAGGCCAGCAGGCCGAGCGTCATGACGAGCTTGATGATCAACGGCTGATGCTCCCACCAGGCCGCCACCGGCGCGACGATCGAAGGCTTGCGCAGCTTCATGCCCGAGACGACCCGAGGCTCTCGCCCATCAGCCCGGTCGGGCGGAAGAGCAGGACGACGACCAAGATCACGAAGGCGAACACCGCGTGCCACTGGCCGCCGAACAGCACGCCCCCGAAGTTCTCGACCAGGCCGAGCACGAGTCCGCCGAGCAAGGCCCCCCGGATGTTCCCGATGCCGCCCAGCACTGCGGCGGTGAAGGCGGCGATGCCGGGCACGAAGCCGATGTTGAACTGGGCGCCCTCGTAGAAGAGCCCGTGGAGGGCGCCGGCCGCGCCGGCCAGAAGGCCGCCGAGAAGGAAGGTGAGCACGACGACGCGCTCGATGTTGACCCCCATGAGCGCGGCGGTCTCAGGGCTCTGTGCCGTCGCCCGGATCCCTCGGCCGAGCCGGGACTTGGCCACGAAGCGCTCGAGAGCCACCATCAGGATCAAGGCGGAGACGAGGATCAGGAGCTTGTCGGTGCGAATGTCGGCCCCGTGAAAGTTGACCACCTGATGCTTCTCCATCACCCGGGGAAACGGGAGAAGGTCCCGGCCGTAGCGCAGGGCGAAGATCTCCTGCAGGAAGAGCGAGATGCCGATGGCTGTGATCAGCGCCGCCAACCGGGGCGACTTGCGCCTTCGAAGCGGGCGATAGGCAACGCGCTCCATCACGACCGCCGTGAGCCCGGATGCGGCCATGGCCGCCAGCATCATCACCACGATGGCGAAGACGAGGGCGAAGCCGGTCTTGGCCGGATCACCGGTGTGGATACCTAGGGCGTGGGCCGCGAAGAGGCTGGCGAACACGCCGACCATGAAGACTTCGGAGTGGGCGAAGTTGATCAGCCGCAGCACGCCGTACACAAGCGTGTATCCGAGGGCGATCAGGGCATAGATGGCGCCGACGGTGAGTCCGTCGAAGGCCTGGGCCCAAAACTGGTCCGTGAGACAGTGAAAGCAGGCGTGGATGGTGCACCCCTCACGTGAAGGGGGGTGCCGTGCTGGCACCCCCCTTCATCCGTTCGATTGATTGACGCCTAGCTCGTGAGGCTAGCGACCGTGCCCAGCTCAGTGAGCTTGCCGCTCTTCACCTCGTAGACGTACACGTCACCGGCCTTGATGTTGCCGTTGGCCTCGAACTCGATCGTCTTGCCGATGCCGGTGTAGGTGCCGAGGCTGTTGGTGTAGTCGAGAAGCTTCTGGCGGGTCGTGTTGCCAGCCTTGATGCCCTTGATGAGGATCGTTGCCGCGTCATAGCCCTCAGTCGAGTACGTGCCGGCGTTCTTGTTGAACTTGGCCTTGTACTTGGTGGCGAAGGCCCCGAGGGCGCCACCGGCCTCCGGGGTCGCCAGCTTGCAGGCACAAGTGATGAGGGCGCCATCGGCCCCATTGGCGCCGGCAGAGTCGATGAGACCCTGGTCCAACGAGCCGTCACCGCTCATGAACACGCCCGGCGCTCCGCCATCCTTGAGCTGCTTGGCCAGGTTGCCGGCGTCCGAGTAGTAGCCGCCGTAGAAGACGATGTCGGGCTTCGGGGTGGCGGCCTTCACGTTGTTCACCGCTTGGAGGTAGTTGCGCTCACCCGGCGTCACCTGGTCAGTTCCGGACGTGTGCACGTTGGCGGCCTCGAGGACCTTCTTCGTGTCGTCGGCCAGGCCCTTGCCGTAGTCGGACTTGTCGTTGATGTAGAAGACGTTCTTGGCCTTGAGCTTCTTGGTCACGTAGTCGGCGACGCCCGTGCCCTGGATGCTGTCGTCGGGGACGAGGCGATGGAACGACTTGCCGCCAGGGACGGTCGAGGGGATGTCGGTGGCGGTGGCCGAGGCACTGATCATCGGCATGTGAGCCGTCTCGAAGTCCTTGAGGATGGCCTTCGTCTCACCCGAGAAGGTCGGGCCGACGGCACCGAGGAAGCCGTTGTCGTTGATGAAGTTGTCCTTCAGCGTGGTGGCCTGGGCGCCAGAGCCCTGCGTATCGAAGGGCACGACCTGAATCTTGATCTTCCCGCCCGCGTTGTTGGCGTCGTCGGCCGCCACCTCGGCGCCCTGCTTGATGTTCAGGCCCAGAGCGGCGTAGGGACCGGTCAAGGGGCCCACGAAGGCCAGCTTGTAAGTGGTCGTGGCGCCGCCGCCCGCTGCGGCCGAGCTGCTGCTGCTCGACTTGCCACAGCCAGCCAAAACAAGAGCACTCGCCGAGAGCAGTCCGAGGATCCGCAAGGTGCGGCTCGATATACGAAGCATGTGCTTCCTTTCGTAAGCCAGTACAGGGTCAAGCTCGGGCGGAAGCATACGTCTGTGCTGGTCGGGCGCAAGCACCTCTTGCCGGGGCCCAGCTCTCCGGCCGTGACCCATGACACGAGGGAACCGGGCGACCGATGCAGAATCTCTAGAGCGAACAAGGGGGATTGGGATGACGACAACTGCCGTGACCGGCGCCGGGGCGCCCGCCAAGAAAAAGGGGATCACCCCGTGGCGGGCCTTCCCGGCCAAGCCGGAGGATTGGTTCTCGGCCGACGAGATCGCCAAGGCCAAGGAGTACCTGGCGCCGATCAAGCGCAACCGCATCATCAGCAGCGTGATCACGTCCGCCGTCGGTTTGGCGCTCTTCGCCGCCCACGTGCCGGCCCACTTGCTGACCGGCCTCGGCATCCACAACTGGGTGGTGGGAACCGTCGTCGAGATTGCCGGCCTCATCCTGTTCAGCACCGTGATGAACCTTCCCCTCGGCGCCTGGCGTGCCCTCTCCTACGACAAGAAGTGGGGCTTCAGCACCACGTCGGTGGGGACGTTCGCGGCCGATCAGCTCAAGGGCGTCCCTCTCGGTCTTGCCATCCTCAGCCTGCTCTTCGTTCCCCTCTGGGCGATCGTGCGGGCCACCGACCTGTGGTGGGTGTGGGGATTCGCAGTGTTCTTCACCTTCGT
>JAUTXA010000137.1 GCA_030838265.1 Actinomycetota bacterium
GGCCAGCCCCGGCTCCGCCGCTAGAGGGGGACATTGCCGTGCTTGCGCTTGGGCAGGTCCTCGCGCTTAGAGCGCAGCATCTCGAGGCTGCGACAGAGCACGACCCGGGTCTCGGCGGGGTCGATGACGTCGTCGATGTAGCCCCGCTCGGCCGCGCCCCACGGGTTGACGTGGCGCTCGGTGTAGTCCTCGACCAGCTCGGCCTTCTTCATCTCGTGGTCGGCCGCGTCGGCGATCTCGCGCCGATAGAGGATCTCGACCGCGCCCGGCGCGCCCATCACCGCGAACTCAGATGAGGGCCAGGCGAACGCCAGGTCGGCCCCGATCGACTTCGAGTTCATGACCACGTAGGCCCCGCCGTAGGCCTTGCGGGTGATGATCTGGATGCGAGGCACGGTGGATTCGCAGTAGGCGTAGAGGAGCTTGGCCCCGTGGCGGATGATGCCGCCGTACTCCTGGTCGGTGCCCGGCAGGAAGCCGGGGACGTCGACGAACGTGACGAGAGGGATGTTGAAGGCGTCGCACGTGCGGACGAAGCGCGCCGCCTTCTCGGCCGAGTCGATGTCGAGCACCCCGGCGAGCACCTGTGGCTGGTTGCCGACGATGCCGACCACGTTGCCGTTGAGGCGGGCGAAGCCGCACACGATGTTGAGGGCCCAGTGCGGGAAGTACTCCATGAAGTCGCCGTCGTCGACGACCGACGCGATGATCTTCTTCATGTCGTAGGGCAGGCTCGAGCTGTTCGGCATCAAGTCGACGAGCTCGGGGCAGAGCCGGGTCGGGTCGTCGACGGGCGCCACGTAGGGCGGCTCTTCGAGGTTGTTGGCCGGCATGAAGCCGAGGAGGTAGCGGACGTCGTCGAGGCACGCCTTCTCGTCCGCTGACACGAAGTTGGCAACACCCGAGCGGGTCGCATGGCTCATGGCGCCGCCGAGCTCCTCAAGGGTCACCTCCTCGCCGGTCACGGCCTTCACCACGTCGGGCCCGGTGATGAACATGTGGCTGGTCTCGCGCACCATGAAGATGAAGTCGGTCATGGCCGGGCTGTAGACGGCGCCACCGGCGCAGGGACCCATGATCAAGCTGATCTGGGGGATGACGCCCGAGGCATCGACGTTGCGCTTGAAGATCTTGCCGTAGGAATCGAGGGAGACGACGCCCTCCTGGATCCGGGCGCCGGCTCCGTCGTTGATGCCGACCATGGGCACGCCGAGGCTGCTGGCCAGATCCATGACCTTGTGGATCTTCTCGGCGAAGACCTCGCCCAGGGCGCCGCCGAAGACGGTGAAGTCCTGGCTGAAGATGCAGATGCGCCGTCCGTCGACGGTGCCGAAGCCGGTGACCACGCCGTCGGTGTAGGGGCGGTCATCGAGGGCATCGCCCGCCCGGTGGCGGGCCAGCATGTCGAGCTCCTGGAACGAGCCGGGATCGAGGAGGTAGTCGATGCGCTCCCGCGCCGTCATCTTCCCCTTGTCGTGCTGGCGCTTGACGGCTCGCTCGTTGCCGGCGTGGCGGGCCTGCTCCTTGCGCTTCTCGAGGTCGGCGATGCGCTCGTTCAGGGGATGATCCATGGCCCGCTCAGGCTACCGGTCACCGGTGGATCGCTCCCACCCGCCAGTGTCAGGTCGCGCCCGTCCATGAGGACTCTGTCGCGATGACCGGAAATAGTCATGCCAACGCGACAGAGTCCAAGGGCCGCTCCTGGGGCGCGTAGCGTCTCGTCCCGTGCCGGTCGAGCCGCCGCCGTCCCGATGGGCATTCGCTCGACCGGACGACGAGGACCGAGAGGACGACGACGTCGTCGGCGTCGGCGCCGACCTCGAGCCGGGCAGCCTGCTCGCCGCCTACCGCCACGGGATCTTCCCCATGCCGGTGGGGCGCAAGATGGCGTGGTGGTCGCCGAACCCGCGCGGCATCCTGCCCCTCGACGGGCTGAAGATCAGCCGGTCGCTGCGCAAGTCGGCGGCCCGCTTCGAGATCAGGGTCGACACCGCCTTCACCGAGGTGATCGCCGGATGCGCCGACCCCGGCCGGGATGGAGAGTGGATCAGCAAGGCCATCCGCTCGGCGTACACCGAGCTGCATCGCCTGGGTTGGGTCCACAGCGTCGAGTCCTGGTCGAAGGAGACGGGTGAGCTGGCGGGCGGGCTGTACGGGGTGGCCATCGGAGGGCTCTTCGCCGGCGAGTCCATGTTCCACCGCCAGACCGACGCCTCGAAGGTGGCGCTCATCGGCCTCGTCGACCTCCTGCAAGAGGGACCGGACGGGGCCAACCCGGCCCGTCTCCTCGACGTGCAATGGGTGACGCCCCACCTGGCCAGCCTCGGCGCGGTCGAGATCCCCCGTCTCGACTACCTCGACCGGGTCTCCGCCGCCCTCGAGCTCGAGCTGCCTCCCGCCTTCAGTGCTTGACCTTGGCCCCCAAGGCGAGGGCCTTCTCGAGGACGCGCTCGCCGTCGATGGCCGCGCAGAACTCGGCGAACCCGACGGCCGGCCCGGGCCAGCGCAACGTCCCGACCGAGGGCAGCAGGTCGCGCTCGACCCGCAGGGTGGCCAGCAGCTTGAAGAGCCGGGCGTCCTCCATCTGGTTGGCCAGGGTGAGGGCCAGCGTCCCCGCGCCGCGCACCGGCACGTCCCACTGACCGGGCGACAGCGGGATGTCCTCGATGTGGCCGTAGCGGGCCAGCACCGCCGCTGTCGTCTTGGCGCCCCAGCCCGGCAGCCCGGGGAAGCCGTCGCTCGAGTCGCCGACCAAGGCGAGGTAGTCGGGGATCGACGTCGGCTCGACCCCGAACTTGGCCTTGATGCCGTCGGCGTCGTAGAGCACCTGCTTGCGGCGGTCGAGCTGGACGACACGGCTGCCCACCACGCACTGGCCGAGATCCTTGTCGGGGGTGCAGATGATGACCTGCTCGACCTCGGGGTCGTCAGCCGCCACCGCTGCGGCCGAGGCCAAGGCGTCGTCGGCCTCGTACTCCACCATGGGCCACACCACGACGCCCATGGCAGCCAGGCCCTCCTCGAGCAGCGGGAACTGGACCAGCAGCTCGGGCGGCATGCCGGCTGAGCTCTTGTAGCCCGGCCAGAGATGGTTGCGGAAGGACTCGACCACGTGGTCGGTGGCCACCCCGATGTGCGTCACGCCCTCGTCGAGCATGTACAGGAGCGAGTTGAGGACGCCCCGGGTGGCCGCCGTGGTCGAGGTCCGCGCCTCCTCGGGCAGGCCGTAGTGATGGCGGAACAGCTCGTACGTGCCGTCGATGAGGTGGACCTTCACCGCCGCATCGTGGCACGGCGCCACCTCGAGGGTCTCACCTCCGCCGACGCCGCGCCCCCCTCCAGTGTCAACGCGTCAGGCGGCGCAGGGCCCAGTGTCGGCGGCGGCGGACTGGCTCTGGGCCTCCTTGACCTTCGGCACCACCTCGTCGGACGTGAGGGCGTAGCCGATGCCGTTCTCGCTGGTCGACTTGGCGAACACCACCCCGAACACCGCTCCGTCGCTGCGGGCGATGGGGCCGCCCGAGTTGCCGTGCTCGACGTCGGCCTGCAGCTCGTAGATCGATCGGGTGGTGAGGTTGCGGCCGTAGATGTCGCGACCCTCGGCGTCCATCTGGCGCAGCACGGCGCCGGGCACGGCCTTGAGTGGGCCCCCGAGCGGATACCCCATCACGGCCCCGCTCGTCCCTCGCCCGAAGGTCTGGGCCAGCAGGGTTAGCGGCGCACCGGCCAGGCCGCCGGCTCGCAGCACCGCGATGTCGAGGTTCGGGTCGAACACCACGACGGTGGCGGAGTGCTCGCCCCTCGAGTCGAAGATGGCGGGGCGCGACATGCCGGCCACGACGTGGGCGTTGGTCACCACCAGGCCGGGAGCGGCGACGAAACCTGACCCCTCGGCGACGGCTCCGCACGCCGGCCCCTGGACCTTGACCACCGAGGCTTGGTCCTTGGCCAGGATGGCGCGCACGGTGGGGTCCGCCGGTGGCGCAACGGGTTCGGCCGGGCGGGGCTCGAGCTGGGCGAAGACGTCGGGGAGGTTCCGGGGCTGCACGATGCCGCCGATGCGGGCGAAGACCGATGGCGCCGGGGGAAGCCGCCCGTCGAGGGCGCGAAGAATCTTGGATTGCTGGATCGCCGGCCCCAACCCGAGGTTCGGAACGCGGGCCAGCATCGAGCCGATGAGCCAGGCCGCCAAGAGAGTCGATGCGCCGGCCACCAGAGCGCCGAGGAAGGAGTCGACCGCGCCGAGGTTGAAACGACGGGCGGCGCGCCAGACGCTCGTCCCCACGCTTCGGCCCAGGCCGCCGACGAGCGACGCCATGCCGAACACCACGGCCAGCGAGATCACGGCCTGGCTCTGCGCGGTGTGGGCGTAGTGGGCCACGACGGGCGCCAGCCAGGCGCCGGCCGCCAGGCCAATGCCGAAACCGACGAAGCTCGTCACCTGGATGGCGGCGCCCAGCAGGATGCCGTGGGCGAGGGCGGCGAGGACGGCGGCGATGATCACCAGGTCGAGGAGGTTCACGGGTCGGGGAGGACGGCGTCGAGGAGGGCGGGGTCGTCGGGGAAGAGTCCCGATGCCGGAAGGCGACGCAGCAGCAGGGCCCACCCGTCGTGGTCCGCGAAGGCGGGGGCCAGAAGGGGCCGGGCCTCGTCAGCCTTGCCGGCGGCGGCCAAGGCCACCCCTTGCCAGAAGGACAGCTCGGGGTTGTCGGTCGAGGTGTCGGCCGCCGAGCGGTAGCGCTCGAGGGCGCCGGCCTCGTCGCCCGCGGCCATGGCCTCGTCACCCTCGTCCATGTGGCTGTAGGCCCGCCGCAGGCCGACGAGCCGGCGGAGCTCGACCAGCGGGTCGGGGTGGTCATCGACCCGCAGATCGAACCGCCGGTCGATCCAGGGTTGACCGGTGGGCTCACCGCTCACCACCACCAGGGCAGCCGACTGCCTGCCACGGATGTCGCCGCCCTCGGACTCGGCGGCGTCGAGGGCAGCCAGCAGCCGGGAGACCAGGTCGCCCGCGGCCGCCTCGAACGCCTCGGCCATGGCGTCGGGCACCGTGGCGCGGCGCATCATGTTGGCCTGCACCGAGTAGCCCTCACCCGTGCGGTGCCCGGCGTCGGCAATGCAACGCTCGCCGGTGTGGGCGGCGGCCCGTCCCTGAGCATCGACGACCGCGAACTGGCGCATGGGCGCTCCGCCGTCGGAGGCTGCGAGGGCGGACACGATCTGGGCCGGGTCCTTCCCGGCCTTCAGCAATTCGATGCCGAGGGGTCCGAACGCGGGCTCGGCGAAGGCCTGGGTGGCCACCGCGCCGACGCCGGCCAGCACGGCGGGGACGATGGCGCCCACGCAGAAGTAGTGCGACTGCACGGCGACACCCAGCTCACCGGTGCGCTGATCGCGGGCCACGATCGAATAGGTCATGTGACATGTTCTAACCGGCCGGGCCCGCTCGGCGACGGGCGAGATCCCGTCTCCTCCATCGCCATGCGATCCACGCCGCGAACACGATCGAGACCAGCCCAACGAGACCGCCCAGCGCGCTTCCGGTCGCCTGCTCCCGGCACGGCCTCCTTTCGGCCGCGCCCACCGTCGACGGCAAACCATGAAGAACCACCGCAACGCTGCTGCGCGAGCCACAGTCCAACTGGATCGTTATCCCGTACGGGCCCTCGGTCGACCGCTGCGGAGGCGACAACGCCAGCCCGAGGAGGAGGGCTGAGATCAGCACCCAGAGCAGCCATCCGAGGATCCGCGCCCGTCGCTGACCTCGACTGGTGGCCGGGAGCACGGACGGACGAGGTGGTGCGACAGGCGGTGGTCCGGTGCCCTCGCCCATTGCGACAAAGGCCGTCGGGTCGGCGTTGGAGTCGATGAGGGCGATGGCAGCGTTGCCGTCCTTCCATTCCCAGGGCTTCACTCGGAGCAAGAAGCCGTCCTCGCCATACAGGACGCGAGATCCGTCAGCCCACCACAAGCACGCGGGGCATCGATCGAACTGCACCGTCGCCCTCCGGTCTTCGCCCATGACGACACTCAGCGCGACATCGCCAACGATGAGACGACGGCCGTCGTCCCGCCCGGCGGGAGGGAAGCCTCTGCCCTCGGCGACATCCTTCGACCAGACGTCGCCGCTGACGAACGGCTCACCCGGCGGTTCAGCCTCACGGTTCAACACCGCAATGGCTGAGGCGAGGAAGCGGGTCAACCGCTTGCCTTGGTGGCCGGTGGCCTCTCGGATTTCGCTCACGTTCTGCGCCGGAGTCCGGGGTTCGTCCTCTCCGAGCAGCTCACTGAGGGCGTAGCTGTCGAGCCAGCCCAGTGCCGCGTTCTCGTCGCCGTGGGCCCGGCTCAGTAGGTCGATGTCACGCTGGACCTCAGCGTCGTTGGGGCCTTCCGCCGCAAGCTCCTGGAGAGCGACCAAGATCTCCCGCAGCACCTCGCCTGCCTGCTCCGGGAGGGAATCGGCGCCGAGCACTACGTGTCCTGTTTGGGCATCGACACGGAGGTAGCCACCGCCGACCTCATAGGCCACCCCGAGCTCATGGCGGAGTCGCGTCTGCAGCCGTCGCTCCGCGATTCGGATGAGGCTCGAGGTTGCGATGTCACGGTCGACGAGTAGGCCTACGCCCGTCAGATGGGTGGCTTGGCGGAGGCAGTAGGGCAGGGGCACGTCGGCGTCCTTGGATTTCGGCCAGCTCAAGCGCGCCCCGTCCCGCAATGGCAGTTGCAGTCCCCGCGGGGGCGGCCCCGAAAGCCAGAGAGCTGCGTTCTGGCGAGTGAAGTTTTGGTCGGCCCAATACTGAACATGGGCGGCATCCAGCCATCGAAGGCCGAGTTCGTCGTAGCCGAGTAGCCCCACGCCAGTCGGGCCGTACCGCCACGAGAGCATGCTCCCGGCCAAGCTCGGGCCGCGGCGCGAGGCCTCGACGCTCAAGATGCGGCGCTCGGTCTCCACTCGGGCCTCGGGGAGATGGGCGATGGTGGTCGCCACGTCGAGTAGGAAGCTCGCGACCTCGTCCTCGGAGCCCGAGGCCCAAAAGACTGTTCGTTGCTCGTCGACGAAACCATTCTTTTCGTGGTCACGCTCCATCAACGAGGCGAAGGCGAGATGCTCGACCAAATGTGAGATGCCTCGGTGGGAGAGGGGCTCGTGGCCCTGACCGACCCGGAACTGGAGGGCTACCCGGAAGGGACCGTCGAGCGGCAACCAGAAGGCGGGGACGCCGTCCACCTCGCCGCGCTGAACCTCGGGTCGCTGAGGGATGACGCCATCAGAAGGCACTACGTGGCGCGGGGGTGGGTCCCGACGACCTCGAGGTCGGCGAGCTGCGCCGGGTCGAGGGTGTGGGGGTCGTCGGAGAGGATGGTGGCCCCGCACCACGTGTCGGTCATGATCGCCAGGGCATCGTCGAAGCCGATGGGCTTGGCCACCGCCTTGTCCTTGCCGTTGCGACCCCCCGTGACCAGCTCGGCCAGGCCGACGAGGGGGTCGAGCGTCTCGATGGGGTAGTCCGACCCGGCGATCACCCGCACGCCGGCGTCGAACAGCAGCTGCCAGCGGTAGGCCGAGGCCATCCGATCACCGAGCGCCTCCCACCCCGCCTCGGCATCGGTCACCGCGAAGCCGGGCTGCAGGCAGATGACCACGCCCATGTCGGCCATGCGGGCCACGAGATCGGGATGCAGCACCTGGGCGTGCTCGATGCGGGGCGCCTCGGCGCGCGCCGCCCCGGCATAGACCATGTCGTAGGCATCGAGGACGGCCTCGATGGCCCGGTCGCCGATGGCGTGGGTGGCCACCGTCCAACGCTCCTCGGCGTAGGGCTCGATGCGCGCCGCCAGGTGGCTGGAGTCGAGGAACAGCAGCCCTTGCTCGCCCGGCCGATCGTCGAAGGCGTGGCGCAGGGCGCAGGTACGAGGGCCGAGCCAGCCGTCGGCATAGAACTTCACGCCGATGATGTCGACCCACTCGTCGCCGGTGTGGTCCATGCGCTTGAGGTCGGCGGCACCGCTGGCGACGAGGATGCGCACTCGCGTCGGCAACGGTCCGCGCTGGCGCAGGGTCGTCAGAGCCTCGAAGTGAGCCCAGTCCGTCATCCCGGCTTCGGTGATCTCGACCAGCCCCAAGGCCGCGGCCTTGGCCAGCCCGGCCTCGATGGCGGCGGGCAGGTCGTCGGCCGTGGCCGGCTCGGGCGGCTGATCCATCGGCGTCGAGCCGTCGTCGAAGATGGCGTGGTGATAGGCCGCCAGCTCGGCCGGGTTCGAGTAGTCGCAGGCTCCTTTGGCGCCGACCGACACCCGCAGGAGGTGGGTGTGGTGGTCGACGAAGCCAGGACCCTCCCAGGTCACTCCTCGACCAGCTCGATCAGCGTTCCGAACGAGCTCTTCGGGTGCAGGAAGGCGACGGTCGTGCCCCGGCTGCCGGTGCGGGGGTGCTCGTCGACCACCCGGGCGCCCTGGGCCTTGACGTGCTCGAGCACCTCGTCGCAACTGTCGACCCGGTAGCCGACGTGGTGGATGCCCTCGCCGTTGCGCTCCATGTACTTGGCCAGCGGCGAGGTGTCGGTGAAGGGGGTCAGGAGCTGGATGTAGGAGTCGGCCACCTTGATGAGGGCCTCGTCCACACCATCGCTTTCGATGCGCTCGCGGTGGGCGACCGAAGCACCGAACATCTGCTGGTACCAGGCGATGGTGGCGTCGAGGTCGTGCACCGCGATGCCCACATGATCGATGTCGGTCAGCTTGGAGTCCGCGCTGTGGTCGTGGTCGGCGCCCATGACAACTCCCTTAGACGAGGTTGGCGACGGAGGCGGGCAGGTCGGTGGCCACCCGGATGATGGGGATGCCCGTCTGGGTGTTCTCGTGCATCTCGTGGAAGGCCCGCGGCGTGTCGTCGAAGGCGTAGATCTCACTGTGGACCGTGGGCTTGAACACCGACCCGTACAGCTCGGTGGCTGCCGCGCACCCCTGCACCGTCTCGTAGTGGGTGTGGTCGATGGTGACCTGCTTGGCCGACATCAGCGTCGAGTTGTATTCGACGACCTGGCTGAGCTGCCATCCGGCGCTGACGTTGACGCCCTCGCGAGCGGCGACAGCCAAGCCGGCCGGGAAGACGGGGCCGCGCAGCATGTCGCAGACGATGTGCATGTTCTCGCCACCGGTCAGGTCGCGCACGTGCTTGCGGAAGGCGTTCACATCATCCTTGGACGCGAAGCGGTTGAAGGCCTTCTGGTCGATGCCGGTGATGCCGAAGGGCTCGAGGGCGGCCCGGCGCTCGGCGCTGCCGGCACAGAAGTAGGCGTTGTGACCCTCGGCCGCGGCCAGCTGGAGGAAGAGCTCTCCGACGCCGCCGCCAAAGCTCATGACGTTGAGGACGGCCTGGCGCTCACGCGGCACCTTGATGCGATAGATGCCGAGCGCCCGCCGCCACATGTGGTACGCCGTCGGCGCCCGCAGGGGCAGAGCCGCCATCTCCCACAGGGTCAGCCCGCAGTCGAGGGGAGCCTGGATCAGCTGCCAATCCCCGACGACGGCCTCCTCGCCGTACCAGCCCACCGAGTCGGGCTGGTCGTAGGCCCAGATCCGCAACGGGAAGCCGTACTCGTCGGGCTCGCCGTTGCAGTGGGTGATGACGATGTCGCCGGCCTTGAACTTCGTCACCTGGTCGCCGACGGCGAGCACCTCACCCAGCGCCGAGTTGCCGGGGAACATGCGCCCGCCTCGCAGCTCGGAGATGTTGACCGTGTCGGCCGTGGCCGCGTGGTCGATGTTGTGCTCGGCCGAGAAGGCCAGGATGCGCATGTGGACGTCGGTCGGCCCGACGTCGCGCAACTCGAGGTCGTCGAGGGCGATGACGCGCGAGACGTCCATGGCCTTGGTGTCGCCGCCCACCCGCTCCTTCTCAGCGGCGACGGCTTCTGACGTGATGCTGAAAGCTCGAACTTTGCGGCCCATGCTGCGGAAACTACTTGCCGGTAACGAGAGGGCTCCAACCCGCGGCCCGAATGGGCAGATAGCGGGGAGCGGTCCCTAAACTGACCGGCAACCACGTCTCGGAGGTCAGCAATGCCCGGTTCCGTCATCGTCGCAGGCGCCCGCACCCCCATCGGCAAGCTCGCCGGTGCGCTCAGCGGCTTCAGCGCCATGGAGCTCGGCGGCTTCGCCATCACCGCCGCCCTCGAGCGGGCCGGCCTCACCCCCGAGCAGATCGACTACGTGTTCATGGGCCAGGTGCTGCAGGCCGGGCAGGGTCAGATCACGGCCCGCCAGGCCGCCGTGAAGGCCGGCATCCCCATGACTGTCCCCGCCACCACCATCAACAAGGTGTGTTTGTCGGGCCTCAACACCATCTACCTGGCCGACCAGATGATCGCCGCCGGTGATGCCGACATCGTGGTCGCCGGCGGGATGGAGTCGATGACCAAGGCGCCGTATCTCCTGCCCGAGGCTCGGGCCGGCTACCGCATCGGCGACAAGTCGGTGGTCGACGCCATGATGTTCGACGGGCTGTTCTGCGCCTTCGACGTGTGCGCCATGGGCGCCGGCACCGAGAAGTACACCAAGGCGGCCGGCACCATCAGCCGCGAGCAGCAGGACGCCTTCGCCGCCATCTCGCACGAGCGGGCCAGCTCGGCCATCAAGGAGGGTCGGTTCGCCGACGAGATCGTCCCGGTGAGCGTGCCCCAGCGCAAGGGCGACCCGATCCTCGTCGAGACCGACGAGGGCGTGCGGCCCGGCACCACGGCCGAGTCTCTCGCCGGCCTGCGTCCCGCCTTCGCCGCCGACGGCACGATCACCGCCGGCAACGCCTCCCAGATCTCCGACGGTGGCGCCGCCGTCATCGTCATGTCCAAGGCCAAGGCCGAGTCACTCGGCATCACCCCCCTTGGCGAGGTCGTCAGCTACGGCCAGGTGGCCGGCCCCGACCCGTCCCTCCTGACCCAGCCGTCGCGGGCCACGCAGCAGGCCCTCGACAAGGCCGGTAAGTCAGTCAGCGACGTGAGCCTGTTCGAGTTCAACGAGGCGTTCGCCGCCGTTGGCCTGGCGTCGATGGCCGACCTCGGCATCAGCGACGAGATCACCAACGTCAACGGTGGCGCCATCAGCCTGGGCCACCCCATCGGCATGTCGGGCACCCGCCTGGCCCTCACCCTGCTCCACGAGCTCAAGCGGCGCGGCGGGGGCCTCGGGGCGGCTGCCCTCTGCGGCGGCGGTGGCCAGGGCGACGCCATGCTGCTCCAGACGATCAGCTAGCCGGCCGAGCCAATCACCATGACGGCGGCTGGGGAGCTCGACCGGTGACGCCCTGGGTCGCCTTCATCATCGGCGCCCTCGTCGCCGCCTCCTTGATGTTCGCGGTGATGGACCGCGCCCGCGAGGGCAACCGCGAGCCCAACCTGCTGCGGTCGAAGCGGCGGGGCTCGTCAGGGTCGGACGCCACCGGACCCCTGCCGCTGCCTCCTCGTCGATCGTCGGCTGACGGCCCCCCTCCGCCCAGGGGACGGCACGGCATCGAGGTCATCAGCCCGAAGAACCTGCCCACGTTCGTCGACGTTGGCGGGATGGACGCCCTCAAGCAGGAGATGCGCGACACCGTCGGCTTGGTGCTGGCCCACGCCGACAAGGCCGAGGAGTACCGCATCAACTGGAACGGCCTCCTGCTTCACGGCCCGCCTGGCGTCGGCAAGTCCTTCTTCGCCCGGGCCTTGGCCGGCGAGCTCGGCCTCAACCTGGTGCTCCTCTCGACCGCCGACCTGGTGACGCCGATGGCGGGCGACGGGCCGGGCCGCGTGGTGGCCGCCTTCGACACTGCCCTCGCCCACCTGCCCTGCGTCCTCTTCTTCGACGAGCTCGATGCCGTCGCCGAGTCGCGCACCGACGACGCGTCCGAAGGCTCGGCCCACGATGTCCTGGCCCAGCTCCTCCAGTCCCTCGAGCAGCACCGCGACGAGCCCCGCCTCGTCGTGGCCGCCGCCACCAACGACCTCGACTCCCTCGATGCCGCCGTGATCCGCGCCGGGCGCTTCGATCGCCACGTTCGCGTCGACCTGCCCGATCAGGATGCCCGCAAGGCCATCATCGCGACCCGTCTCACGGGGCGGCCGGTGCAGAAGGACCTCGACCTCGACGAGGTGGCGCGGCGGACCAAGGGCCGCACCCCAGCGGCCATCGCCCTGGCCTGTGAGGGCGCGGCCCTCGCTGCCTTCCGCCAGGCCATCGGGACGGGGAAGGTGGTGCGCATTTCGAACGCCCACCTCTGCGAGGCCGTCGATCACGGCGGCGGCGAGGATCGTCCCCTCGTCGAGAGCTGGTCGTGGGACCGGCTCATCCTTGACCCGTCCACCCTGGCCGAGCTGCGCGAGCTGCAGTCCCTCATCGAGGACCCGCAGCAGTCCGAGTCGATGGGAGTCGAGCCCCCGACCGGCGTCCTTCTCGTCGGCGCGCCGGGGACGGGCAAGACCACCATCGCCAAGGTCTTGGCGGCCGAGGCGGCCTGCTCGTTCTACCCGGTGTCGGCGGCCGACATCACCAGCCGTTGGGTCGGTGAATCCGAGCGGGCCATCGCCCGCCTCTTCCGCCGGGCCCGGGCCAACGCCCCTTCGATCGTGTTCATCGACGAGCTCGACGCCGTCGGCTCAGCGCGTGGCCAGTTGGGGACCTACGACCGCCAGCTCGATCAGCTGCTCCAGGAGATCGACGGGATGAGCGGCACCGGTGGCGTCCTCGTCATCGGCGCTACCAACCGGCCCAATGCCATCGACCCGGCGTTGCGTCGCGGTGGGCGGCTGTCGCGCACGATCGAGATCCCTCTCCCCGATGCCGATGGCCGCCTGGCCCTCCTGTCGCTGCTCAGCCAGCGCATGCCGCTCGAAGGCGTCGACCTCGAAGAGATCGCCCTAGAGACCGAGGGCTTCTCGGGCGCCGACCTGAAAGCCCTGTGCCAGCAGGCCGCGCTGGAGGCCCTCGTCCGCCAGCGCCAGGCCCGCGCCGCCGGCCGCCTCCGCGAGCGCGTCGGCTCCCGACCTCACGTCAAGCCCGCCGACTTCCACCGGGCCCTGACCGTCAACCACCACGAGCCCGACGCGCCGACGAGACGCCGCCACCGCTAGCCCTCGACGGTGCGGCGGCCCTCGAGGGCCCGTCCCAGGGTGAGCTCGTCGGCGTACTCGAGGTCGCCCCCGACGGGGAGGCCGCTGGCGATGCGCGTGACCTTGACGCCGAGGGGCTTGAGCAGCCGGGCCAGGTACATGGCGGTGGCCTCGCCCTCGATGTTGGGGTTGGTGCAAAGGATGACCTCGGTGATGCCCTCGGCCTCGATCCTGGCCAGCAGCTCCTTGACCTTGAGCTGCTCGGGCCCGATGCCCTCGATGGGCGAGATGGCGCCCTGGAGCACGTGGTAGCGCCCGGTGAACTCGTGGGTGCGCTCGACCGCGACGATGTCGCGCGGCTCCTCGACGACACAGAGGCTGGTGGCGTCGCGGCGATCGTCGAGGCAGTAGCCACAGA
>JAUTXA010000162.1 GCA_030838265.1 Actinomycetota bacterium
CCGTCATCCGGGCGACCGACCTCTGGTGGCTCCTCGGCGGGATCGTGTTCGCCGTCCTGTCGATCACCTTCGGCGTGCTGTACCCCGTCGTGATCAGCCCCCTGTTCAACAAGTACACGCCCCTCGAGGACGAGGCGCTGCGCGAGAAGCTGCTCGCCATGGCCCAGCTGGCCAAGGCCGACGTGTCGGAGATCCTGGTCGAGGACTCGAGCAAGCGCGACACCCGCGACAACGCCTACGTGGCGGGCATGGGCAAGACCCGGCGGGTGGTGCTCTTCGACACCATGCTCGACAAGCCCCACGAGCATCTGGTGTCGGTCATCTGCCACGAGATCGGCCACTGGAAGCTGCGTCACCTCCACCGCACCCTGCCCGTCGCCGCCCTCATGGCGTTCGTCAACTTCGCGGCCCTGAAGGTGATCTTCGATCAGCACGCGGTGCTCAAGTTCGCCGGTGTCGATAAGACGGGCGGCCTCCACAACCCGGCCGCCATCCCGTTGTTCCTCGTCCTCTTCGGGGTCCTGGCCAAGGTGACCGGCTTGGTGACCGCGTGGCTGTCCCGCTCGCATGAGCGTCAGGCCGACATCTACGCCCTCGAGCTCACCGGCGACTGGCAGAACCTGCAGGCCGCGCTGCGCAACCTGCACACCCAGAACCTGGCCGACCTGGTGCCCGGCCTCTGGAACCGCCTCACCCGCAGCCACCCGCCCGCGGCCGAGCGACTGGCCATGTGCCAAGCCTTCGGCTCAGGCCGCCCCGCCTGACTCAGCCCCGGTTGAGTCGACGTCGGTCGCCACCATTCCATCGCCCGGGCCCGCCGCCTGACGTCGGGCTCGCAGCGAGACGCCGGTGGCGCCGGCCACGGTGAGCAGCACCACGATGCCGCCCAAGACCAAGGGCCAACTGGCCTGCCGAGTCGGGGCCCCCCGTTGGCTGGGACCGAGCGGCAGGGCGGGGACCGCCCGGCGCGACATCGTCATGGCGCCGATGGCGACGATGGAGGCGTCATCGGGCAGGGCCTGCAGGAGCGACGATGGTGCGGGGGCGCCCGGCGCCACGTCCGCCGTTCCCGTCTTCATCGAGAAGAGCGTCGAGCGGAAGCCGAGGTTGGCGGCGAAGGTGAGGCCCGGCACCGCCTTCTCACCCGCCGAACCCTCGAGCACGACATCGATGGCTCGCCCCGACGGCCCGGCCCGGGCGATGCGGGCCCCGGTGACCTGGCCGGCGTAACCGAAGCGAGCCGCGATGTCACTCAAGGCGATCGTCGAGTGCCACGGGGCCAGATCCTTGGTCTCGTACGGCGCAGCCCGCAGGTAGGGAAAGTCGCTGTCGGTCTGGCCGAAGCCCTCCTCGCGGCTGGCCTCATGGCCCCCGCCGTTGGCCGAGTACACCGTCGAGGCCAAGGCCCGGGCATAGGTCACGACCTGGCCGCTCGAGTCGGCCACCGCCTTGTTCATCTGGGCGTACTCGGCGTCAGCGCCCAGGTACACCTGGCAGCGCTGGTCGTCGCAGAGCTCGCCTCCTCGGCTCATGGCGCGCAGCGCGTAGGTCCGGGCCGCGATGGCCTGGGCCCGCAGCGACGCCGCCGGCCAGCTCGGGTTGCGCACCTCGCCCATGCCGCGGAGGTAGACCTCGACGTCGACCTGGTTGAGCAGCCTTAGGGGGCCGGCCGCGGCCGTCGCCTCGATGACGCCGCGGTAGCGGCGGCCCCTGACGGGGACAGAAGTCGCTCCTGACCCCGAGGGCACGGCCCACAACGATCGGCTCGACGATGGGGCCGGCGCCGGGGACGTGGTGGGGGGCGGCGAGGTCGTGGTGGTGGGCTTCGATGTCGTCGTGGTCGGCGGGCTGCTGGTCGTGGTGCTCGACGGCAGGGTGGGCCCCGGAGTCGATGTCGTCGTGGTCGAGCCGTCGATCTGCTGGGTCGTCGGCCCGTCCCCCGCCGCGTGTGACGAGCGAGACGAGCTCGAGGCCGCGCTGGCGCTGGGGTGAGCACCGGGGCCCGGGTTCGCGTAGTAACGACTGCCGTCGAACCGGATGGTGACCTGGCCTCCGGGGTCGACGCGCACTGGGAAGCCTGCGGTCTGCGACCCTCCCTGTCCGTCGCGCACCTCACCGCCGTCCGGGAAGCCGACGGTGGCCGAGCGGTCGCCGCTGGTCAGCACGACGACCCGCACCGCTCCGCCGCTGCGGCCCAGCCCGGTGCCCGGATAGAACTGGCCGAGGATCTGGTTGGTCGAAGCGCCGGCCCTGCCCATCCACAGGGCTCCGTCCTGGGCCATGCCCACCCCGTGCCCGAAGCCCTTCCCATCGACGTTGAGGACGGGCACGGCGGCGGCGGCCGGTCGCGGCGGCGCCGAGGCCGCCACCAGCCCGGCGACGAGGACGAACACGGTGGTGGGGGAGAGCCGCCGCATCCGCCCAGTCTGCTCGCGCCAGCCTCAAGCCCTCGAACCGCCGGCTAGGGATGCGAGGCGGCACCTTCCTAGACTGCGCTCATGGCTGAGCCCCTCGTCCCGTCCACCGGCTGGGGCGTCCTCCACCTCTTCTGCAAGGCCACGGCCACGGTTGACCGCGAGGCCGTCGTGGCGGCGGTGAAGGCGGGCCAGGAAGGCGACCACCAGGTCGTGCCCTTCTCGGTGCTCGGCCACAAGGCCGATCTCGGCTTCCTGGCGATTGGTCCCGATCTCTGGCTGCTGCGCCACCTCCAGTCCGCCCTTCAGGGCGCCGGGCTCGAGGTCGCTCACTCGTACGTCTCGCTCACCGAGGTGTCGGAATACGCCAAGGGAATGCCGGAGGAGCGCCTTCGCCCCCGGCTCTACCCGCAGCTGCCGCCCGAGGGGAAGCCCGCGTTCTGCTTCTACCCCATGTCGAAGCGGCGCGACGTGGCGGGCAACTGGTTCACGCTGCCCTATGACGAGCGCGAGAAGCTCATGCACGAGCACGGCGCCAGCGGGCGGAAGTTCGCGGGCCGAGTCCTGCAGCTCATCACCGGCTCGACCGGCATCGACGACTTCGAGTGGGGGGTGACGCTGTTCGCCGTCCACCCCGACGACCTCAAGGAAGTCGTCTACACGATGCGCTTCGACGAGGCCTCGGCCATCTATGCCGAGTTCGGCCCGTTCTTTGCCGGCATGGTCGGCGATCTGGCTGACGTGCTGTCATCGGCCGGCATCGGCTGATCGTCGATGGCTGAGTCGCTCGACGACCGCCTCGACGCCTTGCGCCGCGGGCTGATCGAGCTCGAACAGGTCGTCGTGGCCTTCAGTGGTGGCGCTGACTCCGCCTTCCTGGCCTGGGTGGCCAACGACACGCTCGGTCCCGAGCGAGCCCATGCCGTCACCGCCGTGTCACCTTCGTTGGCTCCCGAGGAGCGCGATGACTGCGAGGCCCTGGCCCGGGAGTGGGGCCTGCGCTGGTCGGCCGTCGAGACCGACGAGCTGGCCAACCCCGCCTACTCGGCCAACGACGGCGAGCGCTGCTACCACTGCAAGGCCGAGCTCATGGCCGTGGTCGAGCCCTTGGCCGAGCTCGACCACGGCGTCGTCGTCCTCGGCGTCAACCTCGACGACCTCGGTGACCATCGCCCTGGCCAGCGAGCGGCCGCCGAGCGGGGAGCGCGGTTCCCCCTGGTCGACGCCGGCTTCACCAAGGCCGATCTCCGTGAGGCGTCCCGCCGGCTCGGTCTGCGCACGTGGGACAAGCCGGCGGCCGCCTGCCTGGCCTCCCGCGTTCCTTACGGCACGCCGGTGACCCTGGGGATCCTCGACTCAGTGGCGCGGGCCGAGTCGGGGCTCCGACGCTTGGGCTTTCGCGACCTTCGGGTTCGCCACTACGGCGAGCTGGCCCGGCTCGAGCTGGGTCTGGGCGAGCTCGAGGTCGCCATCGAGCGGCGAGAGGAGGTCGTCGACGCAGTCCGCGCTGCCGGCTACCGATACGTCACACTGGACATGGAAGGTTTCCGCTCGGGCAACCTCAACGCGGCACTCACGTCAGCCCAGGAGGGCACCGCCTCATGAAGCAGGAGCGGTTGAAGCTCACCTTCCCCGAGAACTTGGTGAAGCAGCCCATCATCGGGCGGATGGTCCAGGAGTTCGATGTCATGCCCAACATCCGCCGGGCCAGCGTCGAGGAGCACGTGGGTTGGGTCGTGTGTGAGCTCGGCGGCGACGACGACGCGGTAGACAGGGCCATCGAGTGGCTGCACAACATCGGCGTCCAGGTCGATCGCCTGGGTGACGTGGTCGAAGGCTGAGCCAACCAACCGGCAGGTGTGAAGGTCCGAACTCAGGGGGTTGAGTGAGAAAGCTCTTGCTGGGCATCATCGTCGTCGGCGTCGTGCTGACGATCGTCGATTTCACGGCTCGGGGGGTGGCCCAGGATCAGCTGGCGGCCAAGGCCCGCGAGGGGATACCCGCCGGAGCGACGATCGATGCCCACATCCATTCCGTGCCCTTCCTCGGCCGCATCGCCGTCAACGGCACGGTCGACGAGGTCGACTTCCATCTGACGAATGTGAAGGCTGGGCCTCTGACCTACCCCGCCGTCGACGTGGAGCTGGCCGGCGTCCGCATCGATCGGCACCACCTCCTCGGCAAGCGTGAAGTCCGGATCGACCACATCCAGAGTGGCCGGCTGAGCACGCAGCTCCGGGCCGACGACTTGACCACTGCGCTGCACCATCGGGTGGTGATCCGAAACGCCAAGTTCTACGTCGACGTGGCGGGCCGCGAGGTGCAGGTCACTCCCAAGATCGACAAGGGCAGGAGGCTCGTGCTCGCCGCCGCCGGCATCGACACCCTGGGCCTAGACCTCCCCCTCAACAACCTGCTGCCCTGCGCGGCCGACATCGCCCTCGGGTCGTCGATCATCGAGATCAGCTGCCAGATATCGCAGGTCCCGGAGCCCCTCATCAATGCCGCCAATGCCGCGGCCGGCGGCTAGGCCCCGTCGCCCACCAGCGTCCACGTCGGAAACGACAGGTGGGCCACGCCCTGCCACTCGACGATCCGCCGTCGCCGCTTCAGCTCGGCCAGGCAGTTGGCGGCCCCGTCACCTGCCATTCGCATGTAGTCGGCCACCGTCAGGAGCAGCGGACCGACGTCGAGGTCGCCTTCGCGGGTGAGGGCCTCGACCTCGAGGACGGGCCGGCACGGATGGTCGACGTCGAGGGCGTAGCAGTGGTACACGACGCCCTCGAACACGGAGAGGGCCCGAATCCTCACCCGTCGGGCTTGCGCTCCACCCGCCAGCCGGCGTCGCTGATGGCCCGCTTCTCGAAGAAGAGGCAGCCCTCGGGACAGGCGAAGGGGTCGACCTCGTTGGCCGACAGCCGGCATTGCTCGATCTTCTCGAGGGCGGAGGCGGAGCGCCGCACGTAGTGACGACAGTCCTCGTTCACGGCCATCGAACCATGGTGACAGCCGTGGCTTAGCCTCGCAGGTCAATGGCCGAGCGACTGCTGGTGATAGGGGGTGACGCGGGCGGGATGGCGGCCGCGTCGCAGGCGCGACGGCGTCGGGCCGACCTCGAGATCGTCGCCCTCGAGAAGGGGCACTGGACGAGCTACTCGGCCTGCGGGATCCCTTACGTGGTGGGCGGAGACGTGGCCGGGCTCGACGAGCTGGTGGCCCGATCCCCCCAGCAGTTCCGCGACGGCTTCAACGTCGACGTGCGGATGCGATCCGAGGCCATGGCCATCGACCTCCCCGCCCGCTCCGTCGAGGTCCGCGACCACGAGCACAACCGCACCTACAAGCTCGGCTTCGATCACCTCCACATCGGCACCGGGGCAACACCTGTGCGGCCGCCCCTTCCCGGCATCGAGCTCGGCCTGGTGCACGGCGTGCAGACCCTCGACGACGGGGCCCACCTGCTCGAGCACGCCCGGCGGCGCGAAGTGAGCAAGGTCGTGGTCGTCGGCGGCGGCTACATCGGGCTCGAGATGGCCGAGGCCTTCGTGAAGAGGGGCGTCGACTCGGTGACCGTGGTCGACGGGGCCCCCGAGGTGATGTCCACCCTCGACGCCGACATGGGGGCGCTGGTGAGCCGGGCCATGCGGGACCACGGCATCACCGTCCGCTTGGGCCAGGCCGTGCAGGGCTTCGACGAACGCGGTGTGGTGACGGCGGACGGACGCCTCGACGCCGACCTCGTCGTCCTCGGCCTCGGCGTCGCCCCCAACACCGCGCTGGCCCAGGCCGCGGGCATCGCGACAGGCGTGCGAGCGGCGATCGTCGTCGACCGCCGCCAGCGCACCTCGGCGCCAGGGGTGTGGGCGGCGGGTGACTGCTGCGAATCGTTCCACCTCGTCCTCGAGCGGCCCGTCCACATCGCCCTCGGCACGGTGGCCAACAAGCAGGGTCGGGTGGCCGGCATCAACTTGGGCGGTGGCTACGCAACGTTCCCCGGCGTCGTGGGCACGGCGGTGACGAAGCTGTGCGCCGTCGAGGTGGCGAGGACGGGCCTGAGCGAGCGCGAGGCCACCGCCGCCGGGTTCGAGTACGAGGCAGTGAAGGTCGAGAGCACGACGCGTGCCGGCTACTTCCCCGGCGCCGGCCTCATCACGATCAAGATGCTGGCCGAGCGGCGGTCGGGTCGGCTGCTGGGTGCGCAGCTGGTGGGGATGGAGGGGGCGGCCAAGCGCATCGACGTCCTGGCCACCGCTCTTACGGCCCGCATGACCGTCGAGGAGATGACCGCCCTCGACTTGTCGTACGCCCCGCCCTTCTCACCGGTCTGGGATCCCGTCCTCATCGCGGCGCGCAAGGCGGCCGAGGCCGTCGAGGCCTCGGCGGCGGCCGCGGGCTAGCCCCGGGCGGACTCCACGTCTTGCCGGTGCCGATAGCCTCGCCCCGGCATGGAAGAGCCGCATCCCGTCTCGGCCCAGGATCTGCTCCGTTGGAGCGAGGCCCTTGCCGGCATCGCCCGCACCGGCCTGGGCTTCACTCAGAGCCTCTACGAGCAGGAGCGCTTCGAAGAGGTGCTCAACGTGGCCGCCGACATCCGCCACGCCGCCGGCCACGAGCTCGAGGCCGAGGTGCTCGTCGAGGAGTGGCTCAAGATCGTGGGTGACGGGGTAGCCGGCTACGCCACGCCCAAGGTGGCGTGCGGCGCAGTCGTCGGCAACGACCAGGGTGAGATCCTGCTGGTGCAGCGAGCCGACTCCGGCGTGTGGCTCTACCCGACGGGGTGGGCCGACATCGGCTACTCGGCGTCGGAGGTGGCGGTGAAGGAGGTCTACGAGGAGACCGGCATCGAGACCGAGCCGGTGCAGATCCTCGGCGTGCTCGACGGCATGCGCCTCGGCTTCACCCGCATCCCGCTCTACTCGATCGTCTTCCACCTGCGGATGCTGGGAGGCGAGCTCAAGGGTCACCCCCTCGAGACGGCGGACGTCGGCTTCTTTGCCGAGGACGCCCTCCCGTCACCGCTGGCCGGCGTCGGCCGATGGGGCCCCTCCGCCTTCGCCGCCATCAGGGGCGAGCCCATCGAGGTCATCTTCGACCCGCCCCGGTCGCCTCCGTGGAAAGGTGAGCCCTAATGCCTGGATTTCCGTGTCCCTTTGGTTGTGGCTCCGACATCTCGGCCGATGACGACGAGGGCCTGGTCTTCGCCGCTCACGGTCACTTCTCCGAGGCCCATCCCGAGATGGGCCTCACCGAGATGTCGGTGCGCAACTACTTCGAGGCCGCCGATCGGCTGACAGGTTCGACCGAACGACTCGACCAGATCGGCGAGGTCGTCATCCGTCCCACCGGCGCCGACAACGTCGACGACGTGCTCGCCTTCTTCGACCACGACGGTTTCGCCGGCAACCCCGGCTGGGCGGCGTGCTACTGCCTCTTTCACCACATTGACCGGTCGCCTGGCCTCGACGACTGGGGCAATCGCTCGGCCCAGCAGAACCGACAAGACCTGGCCGAGCGGCTGGCCGACGGATCGACGTGGGGATGGGTGGCCTATGTCGACGGCCACCTCGGTGGCTGGGTCAACGCATCCCCTCGCCGCTCCTTCCCTGACCACGCCGCCGGGACCGCCGAGGACGACACCACCGGCGCCATCGTGTGCTTCGTCATCGCCCCGCCCTATCGGCGCCACGGCGTGGGCCGAGCGCTGCTCGACGCCGCGTGCCAGGGACTGGCGGAGCGGGGGATGACGGTGGCCGAGTCGTACCCCGTCATCGAACCGAGTGGCGATGCCGGCAGCTACCCCGGCCCCCTCAGCCTCTACCTCGACGCCGGCTTCGAGCGGGTCGAAGGCGGCAATGAGCGGCAAGGCGTCGCCCGCAGGCAACTGGCCTAGGGGCGCAGCTGAGCCATCAGGCGCTCGACGATCGAGATGCCACCACCGGTGCGCTCCCATTCGTCGCCCACCACCTTGTGATCGACCAGCCCCCACGCGTCGGGGGCCAGGCCGAGGGCATCGACGGCTGCCGCCGACAGGGTGGCGGGCTCGACCTCGTCGCCGTAGGCGGCGAAGACCTCGAGCCCGTCCCACATGGCGGTGAGGGGCGCGGGCGGATCGGCGCCCGTGGCCAGGGCGAGGGCGGTGGCCTCGAAGAGCTCGTAGGTGCCGACGCCAGAGGGACGGCGGAAGCCGGCAACGGGGTGCAGACGCCACTCGAAGGTCATCTCGCCCGGGCCGTCGTCGCGCAGCCAGACCTGGGACCCATTGACGTAGGCGTCGACTGGTTCGCCGAAGCGATCGTCGAGGGCGACGATCAGTTCGGGAGTGGCCCGCCAGAGGCAGACGGGGACGAGAGCGGCGGGCGACACGGCCCCACGCTACGGCGATCACCGCCGGTGGGAGGATGACGACCGTGCTCCGGCCCCGGTTGGCTGTCGTCCTGGTTGTCATGCTCGCGGCTGGCGCCTGCTCGAGCCACTCGCGTGTCGCCGGGCGCCCGGCTGACCGCGCCACCACCTCGACGTCATCGACATCGACGAGCAGCACGGCCTCGACGACCACCACGACGACGTTTCTCAGGGTGGCGGCCCAGGCGGCCACGCCGTCGTGTCCGCCCATCCCTCAGCGCGCCGAGCCGAGCCCGACGCGGCCGTCGTATGTCCTTGACCTCCAGATCGATCCGTCCGCCGGCAAGGTCGAAGGCCGGGTGTCGGTTCGCTTCACCCCTGATCTGCCGACCGACAAGCTCCTGTTCCGGCTGTGGCCCAACGGCCCTCGGCCCGCCGCGGGCGGCGGCCACCTCGACACCGGCCAGGTCATGGTCGGCGCTCATCCGGTGTCGAGCTCGAAGCCCAACGCCACGACCCTCCAGGTGCCGGTCAACCTCGGTCCGGGCCAGGGGGTTGACGTCGTCGTCCCCTTCAGCCTCACCCTCCCGGGCGCCATCAACGACAGGGTGGCCAAGGCGGGTGACAGCCTGCGGCTCGGGTCGTTCTTCCCGATCCTGGCGTGGGAGCCGGGGCTGGGCTGGGACACGGAGCCCGCCATCTCCGGCTTCGCCGAGGCGTCGAGCGCGCCGATCGCCGACTTCCGCGCCTCGATCGCCGTGCCCGACGGCTACCAGGTCCTGGCCACCGGGATCCCCGACGGCCGCGGCCGGTGGACGGCCCTCAGCGTGCGCGACTTCGCCCTCTCGGTCGGCCACTTCACCGAGGTGTCGGGCACCGCCATGGCGCCCCAGCCGGTGGCGGTCACCGTCGGCGTGGCCCAGGGCATCAACGAGTCGCCGCAGACCTATCTCAGCAAGATCATCAAAGTGCTCGAGGCTCACGCCCAACGCTTCGGGCCGTACCCGTGGGCCGCGTACACCGTCGCCATCACCTCGAACCTCAAGGGCGGCATCGAGTACCCCATGCACGTGATGCAGGGGCCCGGCACCATCGGGCGCACCACCACCCACGAGGCCGGCCACGAGTGGTTCTACGCCCTGGTCGGCAACAACCAAGGCCGCGACCCATTTCTCGACGAGGGCCTGGCCACCTACGCCGAAGGGCGTTACGAGGGTTCCATCGCCTCGTTCCTCGCTCGCGCCATCCCGGCCGAGGGCAGGGGACGGGCCGGCGCTCCCATGAGCTACTGGGAA
>JAUTXA010000164.1 GCA_030838265.1 Actinomycetota bacterium
CCGGCGTGGCGCTGGGACGGGTCGGTCTTGGCCACCAGCAGGAGGAAGTCGGCCCGCACACCGTTGGTGATGTAGGTCTTGCGCCCGTTGACGACGTACTCGTCACCGTCGCGGATGGCCTTGGTCGTGATGCCGGCCACGTCGCTGCCCGCGCCGGGCTCGGTGATACCGAGCGCGCCGATGATCTCGCCTCGTATGGCGGGCCGCAGATACTTCTCCTTCTGGGCCTCGGTGCCGAACTTGGCGATGGGTGGGGTGACGTACTCGCACTGCACGCTGACGCCCATGGCCACGCCGCCCGAGCCGCAGCGAGCCATCTCCTCGGAGAGGACGAGCATGGTGAGGTAGTCGCCGCCTTGGCCCCCGTCCTCGGGATCGAAGTGAAGGCCGAGCAGGCCCAGCTCGCCCATGCGATGGAAGACCCAGTCGGGGAAGTCCTTGGCCTGCTCCCACTCCTCGGCATGGGGCGCCAGCTCTTTCTCGACGAAGGTGCGGATGGACTGGCGCAAAGCCTCGTGGTCGTCAGTGAACAGGGGATGGCGGGCCATGCCGGCAGCGTAGGGTCGAAGGTGTGCTCCGGGCCCTGGTGTTCGACTTCGACGGCCTCATCCTCGACACCGAGCGGCCCATCTTCGAGTCGTGGCGGCGCATCTACCAAGCCGAGGGCCATGACATCGACGTGGCCAAGTGGGAGTCGATCATCGGCATGGACGATGTGTGGGATCCAGCCGATGACCTCGAGGTCCTCGTCGGCCGGCCCCTCGACCGCGACGCGATGGCCGAGACGCGTCGGCGTCACCGCAACGAGCTGTTGGCCGCCGAGGTGATCCTTCCGGGTGTGACCGCGCTTCTGGAGGCGGCCCGCTCCGAAGGGGTGGCGACCGCGGTCGCGTCGAGCTCGCCAGTCAGCTGGGTCGAGGAGCACCTCGTCCGCCTGGGCCTCGTCGACGCCTTCGCCCACGTGGCCTGCCGCGGCCCCGACCTGCCAGCCAAGCCAGAGCCCGACGTCTATCTGGCGGCAGTGGCCGCACTGGGGGTGGAGCCGGCCGAGGCCGTCGCCCTCGAGGACTCGGCCCATGGTGTGCGGGCGGCCAAGACGGCCGGCCTGCTGTGCGTCGCCGTCCCCCACGATCTGACCCGCAACAGCGACTTCTCAGGCGCGGACCTCGTCGTCGACTCGCTCGCCGAGCTGTCGCTCGACGACCTCCGCCGCCTTACGACCTGAGCCGCCCCACCCGCGCTCGGGGGTGGTAGCGATACACGGCCCGGCCGACGTAGAGCTCACGGTCGACGGCGCCGAAGACCCGGCTGTCGGTGCTCTCGGCTGGATTGTCGCCGACCACGGTGATGCGACCGGTGCCACCATCGACGGCCGACACCCGCTTGAGCAAGGTTCGCTGCGGCTGGCGAGGGTCGCGCACGGCGACGACATCACCAGAGCGAGGGCGCAGCCGCCGCACCACGAGCAGGCGATCGCCGGCCTGCAGGCTCGGCTCCATGCTGCGGCCCTCGACGACGACGCGGCTCAGCACAGAATCACAGGCGGCGTGGCGTGGATAAGGTGACCGGCGACCGACTTCCTACAAGGAGCACCACCATGCGCATCTTGCCGCGACTGCTCACCCTCGCCGATCGGATGAGTCCCCCCCACGTCGCCTCGGCCCACTGCGACCTGCCGTGCGGCGTCTACGACCCGGCCCAGGCCCGCATCGAGGCCGAATCGGTGAAGGCATGCATGGAGAAGTACGCGGGCTCCGACGACCCCGACTTCAAGACCCGCGCCGTGACCATCAAGGAAGAGCGGGCCGACTTGGTGAAGCACCACCTCTGGGTGCTGTGGACCGACTACTTCAAGCCGCCGCACGTCGAGAAGTATCCCCAGCTCCATGACCTGTTCTGGAAGGCCACCAAGGCCGCCGGCGACGCGAAGAGGACCCAGGACACCGCGGTCGCCGACGATCTGCTCAACCAGATCGCCGAGATCGACAAGATCTTCTGGGAGACCAAGAAGGGCTGAGCCTCAGAGGCTGAGGGTCAGCACCGCCAGGACCACCCACACGGGCCCGGCCAGCAGCAACGAGCTGAGTCGACCGACGGCAGGGGTGCGGCCCTCGGCGTCCCCCGTGATCTGGTCGGCGGCCCGCCGGCCCAGCGGAGCCAGCCCGGTCACGGCCAAGCCCAGCAGCCACGGGCTCGCACCTCGGAAGGGCGGGGCGAAGACGGCGGCCACGGCCAAGGTGACGGCGAACACAGCGGCCACACCGGCCGCCGGCCCCTCCCAGGGGCTGCCCGCGCCGGTGCCGACGACGTAGGCACTGGCGTCGTACGCACCGACGAGGCTGAGCAGCACGATGCCGGGGATGAGGCCGAGGTGACGGGCCGCGACCGGGCTCGCCGCCGCCAGCCCGATGCCAACGGCCACCGACGCGGTGCGCAGCAGCTCGTCCCGCCAGCTGGGCTGGCCCGTCCGCCACCAGCGCACACCCAGGGTGAGGGCGATCACCAGCAGCCCCACACCGACGCCGGCCAGACCGGCAATGGCCGTGAGCGGCAACACCACGGCGCCGCCGATGGCGACCGGCCGCCACGGTCGTACGGCCGCACCGCGCCACGAGCGGCAGGCCTGCCCGGCCGCGGCGAGGGCCACGACGGCCATCCAGACGGCGAGCGGCGCAGCTCCGGCGGTGGCGACGGCGAAGGTCACGACCGCCCACGCGATGCCCAGCCGCACATGGGGGATCTCGATGTCGGGGACGGGGCGAAGAGGTCGGGTCGGCGGGCGCCCGGTCGGGCGGCGGATCGGCTCGGGCTGGCGGGGGGCGG